>JBAXAT010000022.1:0-10661 GCA_037142335.1 Verrucomicrobiota bacterium
CGTGCTTTTTCTTGTTGCTCCCAATCGACGCACCAACCTGATAGGCAATGTCCTGATCGCCATACCTTGACAAACCCGCAATCGTCGAGCGCGCATTACCAGTGGTGTTGATGGCAAATTCGCCAAATACTTTACCAGGAAGATTAATCCCTGGAATCGGGAAGGCCACCTCTCCTGGCAACGAAAACACATTGAGTTTATTAACACCGGTAATGTTGCCACCGGCTAGTGTGGGGGCAAAAATACCGGCCGTTGTTTGATCAGGATTCGTGTAGGTGTAGAAGGTCGGAGCCAGTGTGAGGCTGATATCCTTGGTGAATTTCACTTTGCCGCCACCTTGCACGCCCAACCACCATGTATCGACGCTATTGGCGACGACGCCGGCGCCGAAGGCATTCTGCTTCACGGTGTTATTGTACACGAACTCGCCGAACGTCAGGAAGTAGTCCACCTTCTCCGTCTTGAGACTAAACTTTTCAGCAAAACCTTCGGGGTTGATGTCGTCTTTCCAACCCATCCCGTAATTCAGGTAAGGCGAATCAAACCGGCCACCTTTTATCGTCAACCAATCCGCCACTTTGTACTGCCCCCAGAACTGGCCGAGTTGGATTGCTTCGTTACCGCCCTTCGCCCACGGACTCTTGCTAAATCCCTGACCACCCATTGTTACGTTAGCAGAGTTACCACCGCTCCCAGTCTCCAATCGCAAGCCGTAGGAGAAGTTGTCTTGGAACTCGCCTGTCACACCAACGCGGAACCGATACCGGAACCGATCAAAGTTGGCAGTGTCATTCGGACCCACACCGGCTAGGTTACCGCTACCTGAGCGGTATTCGTAGCGCAACCGACCGTCGCCAAAGAATGTCAGGTTATTAACCCAACTTGAGACTTTGATTTTATTATATGCGTCGAAGGTTTGGGCATTTTGCGCGTCGAGCTGTTCGCGGGCGGCATTCGCTTCTTTCTGGCTGATGACACCCTTCTTGGTGAGCAGGTCGAGAATGGCATCGCCACTCTGACCGAAGGCCGCGCTACCGGTGAGGAGCGCTGCCGAGATAACTGCAGTTACTGTTTGTTTATTTAGTTTCATTGTTCTCCTTTTCTGAGCGTCAAAGTATTTCCGGCATGTGACAGACCAAGAGCAGTCGTGTTACAGTTGTGTGACAATCAACATTGCCAAGCCGCCGCGAATCCGCTAAACATCTCCGACGAAGGGGAACTTATGTTTATACTCAGACGATTAATTCCGCAGGAGTTTGATTTCTTCGATTGCTTCGAGAAAGCCGCTAAGGAGGCGGTCACGGCCGCGCAGCTACTCTTGAAGATGACCGAGAATTACGGGGATGCCGATCCGATTGCCCGCGAGATCGAGGCCGTCGAACACCGGTGCGACGAAATCACCCACCAGGCCATGGATCGCCTGAACAAGGTCTTCATCACACCGTTGGACCGGGAGGACATTCACGCAATCATTATCCGCCTCGATGATGTGGTGGACTTAATTCACGCCTCATCCAGCCGGATGGCATTCATGCACATTGACAAGCCGACGACCCATTCGATTAACATGGCCAAGCAGATCGTGCGCGGCTGCGAGAAAATTGCCGAGGCCGTGAATGGCATTCGCTCCACGAAAAACTACGAGCAGGTCACCAAGGACTGCATCGCCATCCACGAGGTCGAAAACGCCGCCGACGATCTCCTGCATTACGCGTTAGCCGAACTATTCACATCCGTCAAAGATCCAATCACTGTCATCAAATGGAAGGATATTTACGAGAGCTTGGAGTCGGTGACCGACCGTCAGGAAGCCGTCGCCAACGCACTGCACGGTGTAATCGTCAAGATGAGTTGACATGGAAGCCTTTCTGCGTGATATCGGCGAGATCATCCGTAACCCGTACGTGGCGTTGATTTTCTTCGCGGCACTGGCGTTCGACTTCATCAATGGTTTTCACGACGCCGCCAATTCCATCGCCACCGTCGTCGGCACCCGTGTGTTGCGGCCGTTCCAGGCGGTCTGTTGGGCCGCGTGGTGGAATTTTGCAGCGGCGTGGTTCTTCGGCGTCCACATCGCCAACGCCGTCGCAAAATGGGTCCATGTCGAGTACATCACCATTGACGTCGTCTTTGCCGGTCTGATCGGCGCAATTGTTTGGAACCTGATCACCTGGTACGTTGGATTGCCGTCAAGTTCGTCGCACGCGTTGCTCGGTGGGCTTGGTGGCGCAGCCATCGTCCACGCCGGCAAGGCGCAGGGCGTCCTCCACACAGCCAAGGTCGTCGCGACTGTCGAGTTCATCGTGCTGGCACCGTTATTCGGCTTGATACTTGGATTGGCTTTCGTCGCGGTGGTGATGTGGGCGTTTCGCAAGACAACAATGGTGAAGGTGGACCGCTGGTTCCGCGTAGCCCAACTCGGCAGCGCCGCCGCCTACTCGCTCGGCCACGGCACAAATGACGCGCAGAAAACCATGGGCATTATCGCCGTGCTGCTCTACGCCACCATTTGGAGCAAGGATCGGGCGGCATTCGACGCCGGCAAAGTCCAGTTCCCGTTTTGGATCGTGTTAATTTGTCACGCCGCCATCGGATTGGGCACGATGTGCGGTGGTTGGCGCATCGTCAAGACAATGGGCATGCGCATCACCAAGCTGCGACCTTACGACGGCGCTTGCGCCGAAATGGCAGCGGCCACATCACTGTTTACCTCTGCGGCACTTGGAATTCCAGTTAGCACCACCCACACGATTACCGGCGCCATTGTCGGCGTCGGCGCCATGCACCGGCTGTCCGCTGTCCGCTGGGGCGTCGCCCGGCAGGTGGTCTGGGCATGGGTGCTGACCATCCCCTGTTCCGCGCTCGTTGCGGCTGTGTGCCTGTGGGTGATTCGGTTGATCCGCGGCTAGTCGGTCACTTCGCCACAACCTCTTCCGGTAACGCCAGCACCGCGCCTTTGCTGGCGCTGGTCACCAGCCGGCAGTACCGGCCCAGCCAGCCGGTATTGATCTTCGGCGCGGGCTTCTTCCACGCTGCCCGGCGTTGTGCAAGCGTGGCGTCGTCAACTTGTAGTGTGATCTTACGTTTCGGAATATCAATAATGATGGTATCGCCGGTTTGCACGAGCCCAATCGGGCCGCCCTCGGCCGCCTCGGGACTGATATGGCCAAGACACAAGCCGGCGGTGCCGCCGGAAAAACGTCCGTCGGTGATGAGCGCCACCTGTTTGCCCAGTCCCTGCCCACGAATCATCGAGGTCGGCGACAACATTTCCGGCATGCCGGGGCCGCCTTTCGGGCCTTCATAACGGATGACGACGACGTGCCCAGGCTTGATTGCGCGCTTTTCTAGAGCGGCCAGACATTCGTCCTGCGATTCGAACACAATGGCTGAGCCCATGAAGTAAAAACATTCCGGATCCACGCCGGCTGTTTTGATGACCCCGCCCTCGGGAGCGATGTTGCCGAACAAAACCGCTAGGCCGCCATCGGCCGTAAAAGGTGTTTCGAGCCGATGGATAATTTTCTCATCCTGAATCTCGGCTTTGGCAATGACTTTGCCGAGCGTCTTACCGGTCACAGTCTGCGCCTTCAAATGTAATGCGCCAGGTTTCCGACTGAGTTCTTTCAGAATCGCGCTGATGCCGCCGGCGCGGTGAACGTCCTCCATGTGCACGTCGGGCTTGGAGGGCGAAACCTTGCAGAGACAGGGTGTCCGCGCCGAAACCTCGTTGAGGCGCGCGAGCGGATAATCCACACCGGCCTCGCGAGCCAGCGCGAGCGTGTGCAGAACAGTGTTGGTGGAACCGCCCATTGCCATGTCGAGTGCGAACGCGTTGTCAATTGCGTCGGCCGTGACGATGTCGCGCGGGCAGATATTTTTCTCGACGAGTTTGATGATTTGCCGGCCGGCGGCCTTGGCGAGTTTCTTGCGCCCGGCATCCACGGCGAGCACCGTCCCATTGCCCGGCAGGGCAAACCCAATGGCTTCGAGCAGACAGTTCATCGAGTTGGCAGTGAACATGCCGGCACACGAGCCGCAGGTAGGACAGGCCACTTCTTCAAGCTGTTTCAATTTGGCTTCATCAATCTGGCCGGCCTGGAACTTGCCGACGCCCTCAAAAAGTGTGATCAGATCAGCGGATGAACCGTCAGGAAGCTTGCCGGCTTGCATCGGGCCACCAGTGACAAAGATGGTCGGAATATTGACGCGCACTGCGGCCAGCAACATGCCGGGCGTGATTTTGTCGCAGTTGGAAATGCAGACCATCCCGTCGAACCGGTGCGCCTCCACCATCGTTTCCACAGCGTCGGCAATCAGTTCCCGGCTCGGCAGCGAATAACGCATGCCGATGTGCCCCATCGCGATGCCGTCGTCCACGGCGATGGTGTTGAACTCAAACGGCACGCCGCCCGCCTGGCGCACTGCGCGCTTGACGACCTCGGCGAATTTTTTTAGATGCACGTGGCCCGGCACCACGTCGGTGTACGAGTTGGCGATGGCGATGAACGGTTTGTCGAAGTCCGCATCGGACTGGATGACGCCGGTGGACCGCAATAGGCCGCGATGCGGCGCGCGTTCGGCACCGCGTTTGATGATATCTGATCTCATGGCTGGCGACTGTAGCGCAAGAGGCTTGTTCCGGCAAGTCGGTGGGCGTAGTATTGCTGGCGATGAATCTGCCAAACCGACTGACGTTGGCGCGCATCGGCTTGACGGCGGTGTTCGTGGCGGCATTACTGCTGCCAGACAACGGCTGGTTGCTGTCGCATTTTCCCTACGGCAAAACGATTGCACTCGGTTTATTCGTCATCGCGGCGTTGACGGACTGGCTCGATGGTTGGCTGGCGCGCCGACATAAAATGGAAACCACGTTCGGCGCCTTGCTCGACCCGGTTGCTGATAAAATCCTCACCACCGCGGCATTCATTTGTTTTATCGAACAACCCAGCTGCCGGGACGGCACGCCATTAGTGCAGGCGTGGATGGTATTAATTATCGTGGCGCGGGAATTTTTGGTGACCGGCTTGCGGATGATTGCCGGGCAACGCGGCGTGGTCTTGAAAGCTGAAAAACTCGGCAAGAACAAAACCTTTTCACAAATGATTACAATCATCGTCACGCTCGTCGGCCTTGCCATCCGGGACGACTGGTTTCGCTTTAGTCCGTACGGCGACCGGCAGTTTTCACAACTGGTATTCGGAATGATGCTAGTGACAGTGGTGTTAACGTTGTGGTCAGGAATTTCTTACCTCTGGAAAAACCGGGAAGTTTTTCTCCGCGATGCGTGACCGGCTGGTCAAATTGCTGGCGACCGGTTTTGGTGCTGGCTATGCTCCTAAACTTCCCGGTACCGCCGGTTCAATTCTCGGCATCGTCGTGTGGTTGGTAATTCAACTCACCGGCAACTCGTGGGCGTGGATTATGTTTGCCGCAGGTATCTTACCGGTAATCTGGATTGCCGGTGCGGCAGAGCGCTTATTTAACCAATACGATCCACAATGCGTGGTGGTTGATGAAATCGTCGGCATGACAGTGGCGCTAGCTGGTATCGCCTTGGACTGGCGACTAGTTCTGACCGGCTTCGTAGCATTCCGGCTGTTCGACATCTGGAAACCGTTTCCAATCCGGCAATCGCAAAAGTTACCGGCCGGTTGGGGAATTGTGGTGGACGATTTACTTGCCGGTGGATTAGCGTGCGCGGTAACGCACGTAGTTGCGCGTGTGATCAGTTGAACTGCGCGAGAAATTTCTCCAACGCCGCCACATCGAAATCGGCGAGCACTTTACCATTTACGACAATCGTCGGCACGTAGGTCTGGCCGGAAAGCTTCTGCATTTCGGCGTAAGCCGCCTGGTCGGCGCCGACGTCAATACTCTCAAACGGGATGCTGTGTTGTTTTAAGTAGGCTTTGGCATCTTGGCACCACCCGCAGAGCGGCTTGGAGTAAAGTTTGATTGTCTTCATGGTTTTTGCTTGTGAATTGTCGGACAACATCGCAAATTGCCAGCGAAAATCAACAGGCGAATTTTTATGAAAATCTTAGTTGCTGATGCAATTTCTCAAAAAGGCGTGGACGCGCTTCGCGCCAACCCGAAATTTCAAGTCGACGTCAACACCGGCCTGAAGGAGGAGCAACTCCTACCAATCGTTGGTGATTACGACGCACTCATCGTTCGCAGTCAGACGAAAGTCAACGCCAAGGTCATCGCCGCCGCGAAAAAACTGCGCGTTATCGGCCGGGCCGGCGTCGGTGTGGACAACGTGGATGTGGACGCCGCCACACGGCGCGGCATCATCGTCATGAATACTCCGGGCGGTAACACGATTTCAACCTGCGAACATACGTTTTCAATGATGTTGTCATTGGCACGCAAGATTCCGGCGGCACATGCTTCGATGAAAGCCGGTAAGTGGGACAGAAAATCATTTGAGGGCGTCGAGCTCTACAACAAAACACTCGGCATCATCGGCCTCGGCCGCATCGGCGGCGAAGTCGCCAAGCGCGCGATCGCGTTCGGGATGCGCGTGCTGGTATTCGACCCGTTCCTCAGCTTAAGCCGGGCGAAAGCATTGCAAGTGGAAGTCTGCGAACTTGAAGACATTTACCGGCAGGCGGATTTCATTACCGTGCACGTGCCGGTGACCGACCAGACCCGCGGCATGATCAACAAGACCACCATCGCCAAAATGAAAAAGGGCGTGCGCCTGATCAATTGCGCTCGCGGCGGCATCATTGTCGAAGCCGATGTACTCGAAGCAATCAAGTCCGGGCAGGTCGCCGGCGTGGCGATTGACGTGTATGACCCGGAGCCGCCAAAGGATTTGCCGTTGCGCGACGTTGACCAAGCCGTGTTGACGCCACACCTGGGCGCTTCGACGCACGAAGCGCAGGAAAGCTGTGGCATCGAAATCGCCGAGCAGATCGCCGAAGTGTTGTCAGGCGGAACGGTTCGCAACGCCGTTAACATGCCAAGTATTGACGCCAAGGTGTTGGCGGCGCTCCAGCCGTATTTGACGTTCGGCGAAAAGATGGGCCGGTTGCTCGCACAACTTGGACCGCGCCGCATCGAACGGCTCAGCATTGAATTTTGCGGCAAGGCTGGCGAACTCGAAACGAGCCCGATTACTCGCTCGATTTTGAAAGGGTTTCTTGAAAGCGCTGAAGGTGGCGACGTTAACTACGTCAACGCGCCGATGATTGCCGAGCAATTGGGAGTGCGCGTTGAAGAAATCAAGAGCACCGAACCAATTGACTACGCCGAGCTAATCAATCTCCGCGCCACCGTGGATGGAAAAGCTGCGAGCATTTCCGGTACGTTCTATGGTTCACCTAACAACCCGCGCATCGTCCGTATTAATGACATGCCGGTGGAGGCAATCCCGACTGGTGTCCTGTTCATCATGCACAATCAGGACCGGCCTGGCGTCGTTGGGTGGATTGGCACAATTATGGGTAAGCACGGCATCAACATCGCCAGTATGTCGCTTGGCCGCGACAAACAAGGTGGCAAAGCGTTGACCGTGTTGAATCTCGACAGCGCCCCGACCGAAGCCGTCATCGCCGAAATTCGCAAAGACAAAGACATCCTCGACGTCAAAGTCGCGCAACTGTAACCACCAATCGCTTCTGTCACGTGCGTGGCGGTGCCATGTGGATTATCCGATTGCCGATTGATCGCGCGGGCGGTGATTTTACTAAATTGTAACCAGATCGTATTCGATTGCTCACATCCGGTAGCTACCATGCGGGCATGCAAACGATAATTTCACTCCCTGCCCGCAACACCGGCTGGCGCGTCCTGGCAGCTGATCCATCCGAGCGTTACGTAATCACCGAAGCGCAAACTACCAATGAAATCGCCGAAGCACAGGCGCTTCGCTTTGAAGTGTTCAACCTCGAATTAGCGGAAGGCTTGGTCTCGTCGTTTGTGACCGGCCGCGACGAAGATCGCTATGACGCAGTTTGCAGTCATCTCCTGGTCCGCGAGGCAGTCACCGGCCGTGTCGTCGGTACCTATCGCTACCAGACCGGTTGCACCGCGTTGGCCAACTTCGGTTACTACAGTGAAGCCGAGTTTAATCTCGCCCCGTACGAATATCATCGATCTGAGGTTCTGGAATTAGGACGTGCCTGTGTCCATCAAGAGCATCGCAACCTGCGCGTTTTGGCAACGCTCTGGCGTGGGATTGCCCAAGTTGTCACACGAACCCGCACCCGGTTTCTCATCGGTTGCAGTTCGCTCAGTTCCAACGATACTGGAGCCGGGGAGGCATTGTACCAACAGCTTGCGCCCACTCATCTGGCACCACTCGGACGCCGCGTCTTGCCACAGCCGACTGCTGTTTGTATTGCCGCACGCCCCTTGCCGGCGGCCCCGCGGCTTCCAAAATTACTAACCGCATATCTTTCGCTTGGCGCTTGGATTGCCGGCCCACCAGCCGTTGATATTGAATTCGGCACAATTGATTTCCTCACTGTTCTCGACATGCATAACCTAAATCCAGAGGCGTCGCGCCTCTATCTTGGTCCACAATGGAAAGAACAATTCGCCGGCTTACGCGGCTGATCCGGCTGGTTATTGTTACAACCGGTGCGTTCGCCGAATATGCCACAACTATCGCCTTCCGTCGCGACCCGGAACTGGTTCACCGACAGTCACGCTGGATTCAGCGACAAGCGGTGCGACTTGCGCAGTTGCTTAGATTACAGATTCATGGCCGGCACAATCAAACCGCACCACTGCTCGTCTGTAACCACGTCAGCTATCTCGACATCATTGTACTGGCATCGATCAAGCCGGTCCGGTTTGTCGCCAAGTCTGAAGTCCGGAGTTGGCCGTGGTTTGGCTGGCTTGCGCGGTGTGCCGGTACAGTTTTTATCGAACGTCGTCGTTGCCGGTCATTACTCACCACCAATCAGCGCTTGTCCGATTTAGCGCAGCAGGCCGGCAGCATCGTTATGTTTCCCGAAGGCACTAGTTCTGACGGACAAACTGTCTTGCCGTTCCGTAGCTCAATGCTGGATGTAGCCATCGATGAAAATTGGCCAGTCTTGCCGGTGTGGATCGGCTATGATTTACCGGACGGAGATGTAACGCGTGAAATCTGTTGGTGGGGGAATATGACGCTATTGCCGCATTTGTGGAGATTGTTGGGCTTCGCGACAATTTCCGCGACCGTTCGCTTTGGACAACCAATCTACCATTGGAACCGCAAAGCACTCGCTATGGAATTACATGCGGCAGTTTGCGACCTTGCCGAACAGCAACTAACTCGTAACCACCTAACACGCGATTCAGTTTGCGCTAATCACGTCGCGTAAAAGATTTTTTAGCACCCAAGCATCGCTGCGCTCAATCCAGCATGAAGTGTACGCACCACGATCTCTAGGATCGCTATCAGCCGTCAATACCAACCGGACTTTGCCGTGTTCGTTGGCAATCAAAACAGTCGTCCCCGGTGCCGGCACGATGGATTGACCAAATAGGCCAGTTCGTAATTCGGCAACCGGCGCACGCTGATTATCGTTAGTCATTACATAGAAAGTCCGGTTTGTCGTATCAAATTTGACCTCGGGAAAGCAGAACTGAAACGATTCTTCTTCGTGCCACCGCGGCGCCGACTGGTCGTTGAACTGCACGTGTGCACTAAATTGCTTCGTTCGTGCGTTCCACGTGAATGAGTGATCTACCACCCAGCCGATCGCGTATGTCTGTGCAGTGTCCGGACTGAGCAATTTCACATGTACTGCCTCCGCAGCAACTGCAACCGTCAAACACATGCTGAACCAAAGCCAGTATTTCATGCCAGTAATTTAACGCCTAGCGACGCCAAGTCAAATCATGACTATTGACGCTTTGTTTATCTCGTGAACTTTGGTTGCTTGCGATTGGCAGCGAATGCCTAGTGAGGGTGTTAGTCTTTCGGAGAGGCTAAACAGACGCAACCGTGGGTTCGCAAGCAACTAAAATTCACAATTCTATTTTCAGGACAACCGTAACTTGCCATTGGCAGACCACAAACGCGCAGCAGTAAAGTGACATTCTCGCAACACGTTGTGGTCAACTCAAACCGTCGCCGGCTCGCAGAGTTGTGACACCGGTACCAGCGCCGGATACTGTGAAAGGAATTCCTGCAACCGGTCGCACAAGCGTTGGTTCTCGGCGATGACGAATTGCCGGTACTCGCCGGGCGGACGCAGCGATTGCCACTCCACATCAGGCAGTTCTGTGTCAGGCGCGCCGGCACGCAGGACAAGGCGCTGGCATAGCGCGTCGCGGGCGTTGAGTTCCTGTTCGAGTTGGTTTTTCAGAGGAATAACAACGACCGGCTTGCCGAGCACGGCAGCCTCGGCAACACTTTCGAAGCCGCTTGTAGTAATCAAACCCCGGCAAGTTATCAATTCTTCGATGTAATGTCTCCAGTCGGGCCGGTGCATTTCGAGATTGGCTGGCGCGGCAACCGGATGGTCTGGACAAAAACAACGAACGCGTTGGTCAGGATGGCAGTGGCAGTAATGGACGAGCTTTTGCAAGTGTGTACCGTTGCTCAAGTAGCAGAGGAGTTGGTCGCCAGTCTGCGGCATGGCGGCGAGCACATTCTGGCGTAACAACGGGGCGGTGACGAATATATTGCCTTGCGATTCGGCCGGATAAAA
>JBAXAT010000023.1:0-10322 GCA_037142335.1 Verrucomicrobiota bacterium
AAACTTCGCCGGTTGTGTCGTCATCTGCAGAACTACTCCCATTCGGCATTGTTGGGCTAACTGGCCATCGGGACTTACACGATCCCGCCAGGAGCAAAGCCGCCATCCGCCAAGTACTTCAAGAGTTGAAGCAGAAATGTGATGGCCGACTCCTGGCTTTTTCATCAATTGCGAACGGAGCCGATGCGGTTTTTGCAGAAGAAAGCATCGCGCTTAATATCCCTTGGAAGGCGGTCTTGCCGTGTCCAAAAGAGTTTTATTTGCAGTCGGTTTCTGAGGAAGAGCGACGCGTAATCAACAGTTGTTTGGCAAAAGCTTACGCGGTGGAAACGATGCCGTTTTCAGAACAGCAAGAGGATCTTTACCTGAATTGCGGGATTCGCACTGTCGAGGACTGTGACGTATTAGTGGCAGTATGGGACGGTGAACCGGCCCGCGGGAAAGGCGGCACGGCGGATGTGGTTGCTTATGCGCGCCAAGTCAAGAAGCCGGTCATCCGGATTCACGCTGTGACCGGCGAGATTAGCCGCGAAGATTTTGCGGATGGATTTTGGCACGATGCGGAACTGGAGGCACTCAATGCCATTCCTGAGGCCAAAGTTAACCTAGCACCATGGTCACCGGACATTCCGACCGAGTTGATGCGCTTCTTTGCGAAAGTGGACGCGGTCGCCACCGGGATTGCCCCAAAACTTCGCCGACTGACTGCCCTGACGATCTTGTTGCATTTGGCGGCGACACTGACAGCGTTGGTGGTGTTGGCGTTCATGCTGCATTGGCTTTTGTTGCCGTGGTTAAAAGTGACATTTGTAGTGGGAGCCGTGGTTACCGGACTTTATCTCGCGCGGAAGGAGTCCCACCATCATTGGATTCGCTGCCGGTTGGCGGCGGAAATTTGCCGGTCGTTCATTTCGACGTGGCACATCCCGGGCATCTTCGCGCCGGTGGCGCTGCATGATTTCCCCCATCTGAAGGGATTATTGCGGGCCTTGCGCTACCGGAAGGAGTTGGCAAGCTACAACCACGTGCCAAACTTTGACAGGATCAAGGATCGCTACCTGCAAGACCGCGTTGAAAACCAACAGCAGTACTACCGGCTTCAGGAACTCAAGGTTGCACCATTTCTGCATTGGCTTCGCAGCTTATTTTGGCTGGGAACCATTCTGGCCGTTGTCACGGCACTGCTCTACGCAGTCACAGAAACGCTGCATTCACATTTGATTGACGGCGCAGTCAGAGCATTTCTATTCTATATTATCCCATCGGCGGCACCGGCTTTGGCCGGTTGCGCATTGTCGCTTATTTCAGTTTACGATCTCAAGCGACGCCTCAGTCGTTACCGGCAAATGCAAGCTGAGCTTGGAAATGTCAAAAGCCGGATTGAAGCCTGCCAGACATGGGACAATCTACAGCGTGCCGTTGAGCAGACAGAGCATCTCCTGATTGCGGAAGTGGTGGAATGGTACAGCACATCGAAATATGCAGGCGACCATTGACTGTGAGTATCTGCAATTACCGGTTTGGTATGTTACTCAGTTAAACATGGAAACATGGATTAATAATGTCGGACAACGAGCGATACGCTCGCCGGTAGGATTTTGGAATCGAGTGCGGTTTGGCCGCGCATCTATTTCGGCAACATTCCGGGTGCCCAAGGCCAACCGAGCAGCGTTGCGATCAGCCACTGCGGTGCAAGTGTGGCGCTGCGGCGTCCGGCAACTGCCGCTGGTGAGTTTTGTGGGATTAGCGCTGGGCGTATTAGTGATTGGTCAGGCCGTCTCGCTATTGCAACAGGTCAGCGCGCAACGTTACATGGGCACGGTCATGGTGATGGTGGTACTCCGGGAACTCGGACCCTTGCTGACGGCGTTTCTGGTGGCCGCACGTCCCGGGACAGCGGTGGTGGTGGAGTTGGGCGCACTGCAATTCGCCGGCCAGACGGCGCAAGTTGACCGGCTGGGAGTGAGCTCGTTGCGGGCACTGGTGGCACCGCGCGTGAAAGGCTTGGCGGTGGCGGGCTTTTGTCTGACAATTTATTTGATTGCCATGGCGCTGGTGTGCGGCTACCTGATGGCCTTTGTGCAAGGTATTCCGTTGCGATTAACGGAGTACGCCGGGCAATTGGCAGACGCGCTGCACTGGCTAGATTTTTTGCTGATTGCATTGAAGGCGGCGCTGTTTGGCGTGGTGATTGCCGTGGTCAGTTGTTATCATGGACTGGAGCGGATGCTGCGGGTTGAAGAATTACCAGCAGCGACGACGCGCGCAGTGGTTGAAGGCCTCGGCGCATGCGTGTTGCTCGATGCAGTGTTTTTACTAGGATACTTGATTCGATGAACGACGAAACGCAACCAATTCAAGACGAAGTTAAATCGCAACGCACCGAACGCTTAGTCGGGGTGTTCATCATCGCAGCGGTGCTGCTATTGGTGGCCGGCTTTGGCTATTACCTTTACCACACCGCAGCACGCAAGGGCTGGCTGGTGCCGCACGCACCCTATTTTACCTATGTAATGACCGGCGATGGATTGAATATCGGCGACCCGGTCACGCTGATGGGATTTAACGTTGGCGCGATTACCGGTATTACCGCGCAATCACCGGGCGGATCCAACCGAGTGTACGTGGCATTTGAAATCCTGAAGCCGTACTACGGCTACATCCTGTCCGATTCGCATGTAAACATCACCATGGCCGGCTTTCTGGGCAGCCGGCGCTTAGAGGTGACACCCGGATTTGACGGGCTGCCGACAATTTATGAGGCAAATGGGGCGATTACCGAAGTGCTCCATCGTGGTCAGCGGATTCCGTTTGCCAAAGCGCGCAAGGGTGTATTTCTGCGGCCGCAGGAAGATCCGTCGGTCACCGAGCGTGCCCAACGGTTACTGAACCAGCTCGAAGTCGCGTTGCCAAATATCCTCGCCATCACTAACCGGCTGAATGCCATACTCGACAATGCGAATGGACTCATCACCAATAGTAGTGCGCTCGTTGCCAATCTCGATCGCAGCACGGCGCAGTTACCGGCGGTGCTGAGTAACGTAACTGTCATCACCAGCAATCTGCGTGACCCGCACGGTTCGCTCGGCGAGTGGGCGTTACCGGTGGATTTGCACACCAACCTCAACACCTCGATCATCACATTAACCGCCGGCCTGAACGAGACCTTGCTCAACCTAGCCGCAATCACCGGTAACCTGAACTCACAAGTTCAATCCAACGATCAAATGCTGGCCGGTATTTCCAAACTGGTGGTGGACACAGACAACCTAGTCCAAGGTCTGAAGAAACACTGGCTCTTGCGGGGTGCCTTCCCTACCTCACGCCCCGGCACCAACGCTCCACCTAAAACCGTCCGCTGACGCGGTTCCATCCTAAAATGAACCGTCTCTCACCAGCCGCGCCTCCGGTCTGTTGGCAAGACATGGATCTGCCGGTATCATCGCGCGTGGCGGTTGTGGCGCCGCACTCAGACGATTTCGATGCAATCGGAGTGACGCTGAAATGGTTACAACGCCGCGGCCACCCAATTTTTCTGTCAGTGTTGACCACCGCCAACGGCGTGGAGGATGCCTACTGTACACCACAACCACCAACACCAGCAGTGAAAGCCGCCATCCGTCGTGCGGAACAACAGCGGAGTTGCGCGTTTTTTGGGTTACCGTCGGAGTGGCTTGAATTTCCAGTCGTGGATGAGGACGCAGAATGGCAACCGCTGGAAACCGGGCGCAACGCCGGCATAATCCGCGAGTTTCTTCAGCGCGTTAAGGCGGATGTGGTGTTCCTACCGCACGGTAACGACGCAAACACAGGCCATCAGCGGACATTTGCGATGATCCGAAACATGGCGACACACTTGGGCCGGCCGCTGATAGCGTGTTATGTCCGTGATCCAAAAACAATCGCCTGTCGGACTGACTTGTATTTTGGGTTCGACGAAGCCGAAGCGGCTTGGAAAGCCGAATTATTGCGCTACCACGATTCCCAGCACCAACGCAATCTTCGCACACGCGGCCACGGCTTCGACGTGCGCATCCTCGATATCAACCGGCACATCGCGCGCGAGCTTAATCTGTCAGAGCAATACGCCGAGGCGTTTGAGTTGGAGCGGTTCGGAGCTTAATCCACATCCGTGCGGAATGGCGTCGCCGGTAAGCCTTCGGCATTGTAAAGATTGACTGGCGGATTGTTGGCCCACGCATATCGAACGGATACCGGCTTGCGCACCTTGTCACTGCGCACCAAAATTGCCGTCCCGTCAATCTGCGCTTCAGCCCATTCAAATTTCTTATCGCGCCCGGCAATCACGAAACCTTTAACCGATGATCCATCGTTGGTTTTCAAACCAACCGCATGGTCAAACTCGATGCGAACTGTGTCACCTTCCACGCGGTGCGACCGATACAGCGGCCCGTTGCAAACGGTCGATTTTTCGTACACTTTTGCCAGCGCGTGCCGGGCCAGCCGCTGGCCGACGGCTTGTTTGCTCTTAGGATGAATATCATTGGCTTCACCGACATCAACTGCCACTGCCATGCCGGTATATAGTTCGCTGAGCGCCATTGTCTGGGCTTCGCGCAACTCGGCCCAGCCACTCTCGACTGGCGCACACTGCGGCACGCCATAGTTGGAAATTTGAACGAAATAAAACGGAAGTTTAGGTTGCCTAAACGTCCGTCGCCAATCACGAATCAGCAACGGAAATAATTGCCGGTAATGCCGCGCCCGCGCCACATTCGATTCACCCTGATACCAAAGCACGCCACGAATTGCTGCCGGCACAAGCGGTGTGACCATGCTGTCGTAAAGAATATGCGGCGTATTCGGATTACCGGGGCCGGGCTGCTGCCCGGGTGGCAACGCCGGTTCGATATACCCAAAGTCGTGTTCGATTTTATAGCGCCATGTCCCGGTCAACGAAGTCGCCGTTGCAGCGCTGCCAATAAGTTTCATATCAGCTGCTGGACCAATGAGGCCGCCTTGAAAATAATTTGAGTGAATACGCGTAGCGATCACGTTGCGGCCAGCGCGGACGAGCTGGCCGGGAATCCGGTAAACACGCAGTGTGCTCCAACAGCTTTTTGTTTCAAACCCGGTGACACCGACTTGTGTGCCGTTGAAATACGTGGTGTCGGTTTTGTCACACAAACCGAGGTGCAACACCAATTCCTTACCGGCAGCCGACGCCGGCAGATTTACTTCCCGGCGAAACCAGAACACGCCACTGCAATTGTGACCGGCCGTCTGCCACGCCTGTGGAATCTCCATGACCGGCCACTGGCCGTCATCGAAATTAAACTCCGCCCAACCAGCGCCGAATCCATCGTTACCGGGATCGGGACGGCCTTGTTGAGGAACCCATTGGTTCGCATCGAAAGCCGGCGGGCTCGCGCACTCGGCTCGGCCTTCAGGAGTTGCCAGTTTGGCGTCAATGCGGGCTACAGCCGGTCCAGCCAATGAATCGGAGAGCAATGCCTCACCACTCAGCCACGGTTCGATTTGAGTACCACCCAAAGTCGCGTTGATTAAACCGAGTGGAACGCCAGTAGCTTGCCAAATTTCGCGTCCGAAAAAATACGCCGCCGCCGAAAACGATTTGACGGAATCCGCCGAACAAACGCGCCAAGCCGACTCAATGTCAGCCTGTGGTTCGAGCTTGGCAACCTGCGGCACGCTAAACAAGCGCAAGTACGGATAATCCGCCGCCACCATCTCCGCTGCGGCATTTGCGCTCTCCTCGACTGACATTTGCATATTCGATTGGCCGGAACAGAACCACACATCGCCGACGAGCACATTCTTGACCCGGCAATCACCGGCAATCAACTCGCGGGGTTCAGTGCAGACCGGCATTGGATCAAGCGTAACCATCCACTTGCCGGCAGCATCGGCTGTCGCAGTTTTCTTCTGCCCGGCAAATTCGACGGCAACCCGGTCACCCGGTTTGCTCCAGCCCCAAACCGGCACGGACCGGTCGCGTTGCAGAACCATGTTGTCGGAAAAGAGCGCAGCTAATTTCATAAACTCTCAGTCAATATCGGTGCGGAATGGCGTCGCCGGTAAGCCGACGGAGTTGTAGAGATTGCCAATCGGATTATTTGCCCACGCGTAGCGCACTGCGGCAGGTTGGCGGGCGCAGATAACAACAGTCTGACCGTCAATGCTGGCCTCAGCCCACTCAAATTTTCCATCGGCACCGGCCACCGCAAAACCCTTGAGCGGCCCCTTGGCGCAAAGACCAGCGGCCACGTTGTCGAACTCGATGCGCACAGTGTCGCCTTCGATTGTGTGTGATTTGTAACACGGACCACCCGGCACGACCGGCTGGCCGTGGACTTGTGCGAGCGCGGCAAGCGCAAGCCGTTTACCAACGTCCTGTTTGTTTCGCGGATGAATATCGTTGGCGTCTCCAATGTCGATCGCCGAGGCCATGCCGGTATGCGGCAACTGCAACGCGAATGCCTGCGCCTCGCGCTGTTCAGCCCAGCCACTTTCAACCGGTAGCTGTTGCACTGCCATGTAGTTGGCGAGTTCGACGTAGAAGAACGGCAAGTGAGCCTGTTCAAATGTGCGCCGCCAATCGTTAATCAGCAGCGGGAACAAGTTCCGGTAATGGCGCGCGTTGCCGGCATTGCTTTCACCTTGATACCAGATGACGCCACGCAAGGCCGCCGGCGCCAGCGGCGCGATCATGCTGTTGTGCAAAATCGTTGCGGTGTTCGCATTACCGGGACCAGGGGAAGAGAAAAGCGCCGGCGTGAGGCCGAGGTTGTGTTCGACTTTATAGCGCCACGGACCGGCGAGCGGAATACTTGCAGAGTCGAGTTTCAACTGCATCACATCGGCCGGGCCAATGAGGCCGCCTTGATAAACATTGGAATAGACGCGCGTGGCGATGACATTGCGGCCCGGTTGGACGAGCTTACCGGGAATGCGATAGACACGCGGGGTGTTCCAGGGACTCGGCGACTCGAACCCGATTGCGCCGACTTGGACGTTATTAAAATACGTGGTGTCGGTCTTGTCAGCGGAACCGAGGTGCAACACAAGCTCCTGACCGGCCCACGCCGCCGGCACATCAATTGTCCGGCGAAACCACAACACGCCGCTGAAGTTATTCTGTTGTAACTGCCAACCGGACGGAATCGGCATCTCTGGCCACGCGGCGTCATCGAGCTCACGCGCCGCCCAACCTTGAGCGTGGCCGATGTTACCGGGGTCAGGCTTGCCCTGACTCTTGACCCATGTTTCGATATCGGTGGTTTGTAATTGGTGACTTTCCCGCACGGCCCGACCAGCCGGTGTCTGCGTCCACTTCTCGTACATCTGGATTTCATTGCGCAGTTCCGCGTCAGACCACAACGCGTCGCGGCTCGTCCACACCTCGACGCGCGTGCCGCCCCACGAACTATTGATGAGGCCAATGGGAACATCGAGTTTCCCCAAAAGTTCGCGGCCAAAGAAATAGCCAACCGCCGAGAACTTGGCGACCGTTGCCGGCGCGCAGACTTGCCACGCAGCGACGACATCTGGTTGCGGGTCGAGCAACGCTTTGGTTGGAACGGTGAACAGCCGGATCCGCGAATGACTCGCGGCGGCAACTTCGGCGGGGCCGTTGAGACTTTCTTCGACCGGCCATTGCATATTCGACTGGCCCGAGCACAGCCACACGTCGCCGACAAGGACGTTCTTGACCCGGCAATCACCGGCACTCAACTCGCGCGGCTCGACACTTACCGGCAGCGGGTCAAGCGTGACGCGCCATTTGCCGGCGGCATCGGCAGTTGTAGTTTTCTTCTGCCCGGCGAACTCCACCGTGACGCGCTCACCGGGTTTGCCCCAGCCCCAGATTGGGACGGGCCGGTCGCGTTGCAGGATACAATTGTCAGAGAATAGGTTTGCTAGTTTCATAAAGTTTTCCAACCGGCTTGAATGCGTTGTCGGGTTTCGTCCCACGAGCGGATGCCGGACGTCGCGTCGGGCGCTTCGCAGCAACAGGCGCCGACCGCCGCCGCCAGCGTCATTGTTTCTTCGGGAGAAAGGTCGCGCAGGATGCCAGCGAGAAAACCGGCAATCGTCGCGTCACCGGCGCCGGTCGTGCCGGCCACGTTCACACGGAAACATGGAGCGTGGAGTTCCCGGTCGGGCCAGCGCACATACAATCCTTTGTCGCCCATCTTCAGGCCGGCAATCTGCACACCCCAATCGCGAAGTTGACGGGCGATTTCAGGCGCGGCGGCTTTGGTCTGGAGCATCAATTGCATCTCGTCGAGGCTGGGCAGGAAAATATCCACGTGCGGCAACACGCGCTTGAGCCATACCGACCAGTCCACCTGACCGGCTTCAGACTTCGGATCGGGATAGGACATGTCGAGCGATGTGGTTAAGCCGGCCTGTTTGGCCTGCCGGAAGATCTTTTCCATCTCGCACCCGCCATCATTGTAGATGCGCTGCATCAACGTCGGGTAACCAAAGTGGAAGAGGCGCGCACCGGTAAGTTTCTTGGTGTCGATGTCACCGGCTGTAAAAGTATCATTGGCGCCGGTGCAATGCAGGAACGTGCGGTCAATGCCGGGCGGATTGATGACGACGGTGTACGAACTGGTCTCGCCTTTGGCGACAATCATCCCGGCTGCGAGTGTCGGCCCGATGAAATCAAGGATTGCCCGGCCAATCAAATCATCGCCCACCTTCCCCATCAACTGTGTCTTGATACCGAGCCGGTGCAGCGCGAGACCGGTATTGCTGACCGCGCCACCGGTGGAGATGGTGGCCGGGCCCATTTTAATGAGTTTGCCGGGCTCGAGCGCCGCGCCGTGCGCGGGGAACGCCGGGATAATATCCAAACAGATATGCCCGGCAACCACGGCTTCAATTTTGGGGGACAACGGCATGATGAAAGACAGTTGCAAAGATGGCGATAGCTTGGCAAGGTATTTGTGATGAAGAAATCGCCGGACATCCGGGAGTTATTGCGCGACTGGCCGTACGACGCCGACAATGCGGTACGCATTGTACCGTGCGCCGACGGACGCGACGTCTTGCAGGTGCGCACACCGGTTGGCATTGAGCAATATGAACTTGAAAACCGTCCGGACGGAATGCGCCCACACAACACCGAATCAGTCTTTGCATTTTACAACGCGCGGCTGGAACGGTTGAAGACGGCCGGCGAGGAAGATGAGTTTCGCTTAAATCATAAAGAGTGCGTTGAGTTGTTTGAGGAAGGCGTGATGTTTTACTTCCGGTATCTCCATCTGTTTCAGTTGAAGGAATGGACGCTGACTGTGCGCGACACGACTCGCAACCTGCGCGTCTTCGATTTTGTCCACAAGTACGCCCAGCGGAAAGAGGACCGGCAACACCTCGAACAATGGCGGCCCTACATTCTCCGCATGCACACCATCGCCCGCGCCATGGTTGAAGCGGAAGAACACGCCCACGACCGGGCGCTCCGCATTTTACGCGATGGCATCGAGCAGATTGAAGCGCTATCAGAAGTTGATAACCAGACTTTCAACACCGAACGAGACCGGGCAGTCCAAGCATTGCGCGAAACAATTACCCAAATCGAAAAATCCCGACCGCTCTCCGAAATCGAGCAACTTGAGAAGCAATTGCGGACAGCCATCGAATCCCAATCCTTCGAACGCGCCGCCCAACTCCGCGACCAAATCCGCGACCTCCGCACTCGCCCGACACACACCGCGCAATAATTCCACTCACGCGCTTCACGTTGACACGATTGAACTGCAATCCTACACTGCCGCCATGAACACGCGAAATTGGCTGAGGTTTTGGAAGATTGTCTTGGTTTTAACACTGGGCGTCGTTGGAGGATCGTTTGAGTCCAAAGGTGCAGAACAGCAGATCAACGTTCCCCTTTGGGAACCGCATGATTTCCTGTTTTCCGGTCAATCCACGAATGACAATCCTTTTTCAATCCCATTTGCGGCCGAGGTTACCGGACCAAAGGGAAGTAAACTCTTGTTACCCGGATTTTACGACGGCAATAGCGTCTGGAAAATCCGCGTATCGCCGACCATGATTGGCGAATGGAAACTGGTTACTCATTCGTCAATGGCTCAGCTCAACGGTCGCGATTTAGCGTTTGTGTGCGTGGCAAATCCCTCGCCCATTATTCATGGCGGGCTTCGCGTGGACCCGCTACATCCCTACCACTTTGTTTTTGAGGATGGCGCACGGTGTTTTCCGCTCGGTTATGAATGCGACTGGCTGTGGGCGCTCGATATGACCAATGCCAACCTGCCAACCGTGAATCGTTTATTGGACAAACTGGCCGCCAGCGGTTTCAATTACAT
>JBAXAT010000024.1:0-10253 GCA_037142335.1 Verrucomicrobiota bacterium
GTCCAAGTGTTGGGCGTTCCATCCAACTTGGTTGGGGCAACCGGAGCCGCCAGCCACACTGAATTGGTGTCGCCGAACTCGATGCGCAGTTGGAGCTCCGCCGAATTGAACTCCGTTGGTGAATGCAAGCGCAATGGCAGCGACACTCGGTAAAAACCGGGCGCGGCGGCGGTCCATTGAAATATCAGCACGACCGCACCACGCTGCTCTTGGATGTTCACGGCTGCGTATTGCCCACCCGGCGCGCCAGCATCGCTGACGAGCGCAACGCCGACCGCCGGTGGCGTTTCGAATTTGATTGAGACGGCAAGAACGGGTGCCGCCACCGCCACGACCAAACTCGCCCACACAACAGCCCTGATAGCGGACTTGAATTGCAAGCCGCGGAGCGGAACTGTTCCTGAAAGTTTTTTTTGCTTGAAAGTTTCCATCATCTTTCCCGCCGCGTAGAACAGAAACACCGATTTGGCAATCGTATTCCCGAACACACCCACGAATCTAGAAGAAAAACGGGCAAAGTACGCACCGAGCGCGACTCTGATTGACCGCCGCGCAATGCTGGAGATTAATGCAATAGTTGTCCGAACTGTGCGGCCGTGAGAATTTTTTCCAACTGCGCAAGATCCTCGGCTTCACCTTCCGCCAATTGTTTCTGCTATTCGGAGGTTAGGTTCAAGCCAGCGGTTAGGTTCTGGCGCCCTTCCCACTGCTGGAGTTGCTCAGGGGTCAGGATCAACTCGAGCTTGGACTTCATCGCCGCATATTGTTCCCGCTTCATGTCCGACACTTGCGTCCACTGCTCGGTGGTGAGGTTCAAGCCGGTGACGAAGGGTCAGTGTTTGGCTTCATTCTGTTTCAATTACTTTAATTGCTCTGGCGTGAGGATGTTTTCGAGCGCTGTTAAAAACTCGGTCATATGCTCCCGAACCAAGTCCTCTAGTTGCGCCTGCTGGTCGGCTGTTAGGTTCAGGCGATCATCAATCAGCTTCAATTATGTTTCCTTTTTCTGCCACCACTGTTGGAATTGCTCGCGCGTGAAAATCGTTTCGAACATGTCACAAATAAACACCCGCAACCGCGAATACGGGACAGTTTTTATTCAAGATTATCAGCTGTCAATACTAAGGAGGAGTCGTCATCAAATAGTAGAACTTCGACATTGCATACCATGCCGCGCTTCGTCGTATCATCGGCCATTGTGGCCACAACCAATATCAGGCCATTACCATGGGCGCATTACTTTGCAGGACAGTCATCACCATTTTCGTGAATTCCGGTCAGTTCAACTTTCCAAATCGAGCTTGATGTGCAAATCGCGGAGCTGTTTCGGTTCGACTTCGGCGGGCGAATTGGTCATCAGATCTGAGGCTTTCGCCGTCTTCGGGAACGCGATCACGTCACGGATATTGCTGGTGCCGCAGAGAATTGCCAGCAACCGGTCAAAACCGAGCGCAATTCCGCCGTGGGGTGGGGCGCCATACCGGAACGCCTGTAGCATGTAGCCAAACCGGGATTGCGCCACGTCAGCTGGGATCTTCAACACGTCCTCAAAAACTTTCTTCTGCACATCCGGCTGGTGAATCCGAATCGAGCCGCCGCCGAGTTCGACACCGTTGAGCACGATATCGTAATGCTGGCCGCGCACTTTCATTGGCGCGTTGTCCAACAGCGGGAGGTCTTCTGCCACCGCCGCCGTGAATGGGTGGTGCGTCGAAAGATACCGGTTAGCATTCCGGTCAAACGTGATCAGTGGGAAATCTACGACCCACAGAAAGTTCCATTGATCGGCGGGAATCTTGAGCTTGCCATCTGTTTTGAGAACGTCGGCCACGATGAGGCGAATGCGTCCCAGTACTTCCCAGACGATTTCGCGCTGGTCGGCGCCGAACAAAATCAGGTCGCCTTCCTCGATTTTGAGTTTACTGGTCAGTGCAGCTTTCTCGGCGTCGCTAAAAAACTTCACGATTGGCGATTTCCATTCGCCGCCTTCGACTTTGATGAACGCCAGCCCTTTTGCGCCGAAACTTTTCGCCGTCTCGGTGAGTTGCTCAATCTGGCCTTGCGTCGCACAGGCGTACCCTTTGGCATTGAGAGCCTTCACCACGCCACCGGCGGCATCGGCCGCCGACCGGAATACCTTAAATTTACTCTGTTTAAAATCCTCGGTCACGTCCACCAGTTCCATACCAAACCGTGTGTCCGGCTTATCGCTACCAAACCGGTCCATCGCCTCGATATATGGCATCCGCGGGAACGGCGTTAGGATTTTTTCGCCGCGCGCTACGAGCCAGACCTGGGCGAGCAAACCTTCGATCAACGCGTACATATCTTCCCGGTCGATAAAGCTCATTTCCAGATCAATTTGCGTGAATTCCGGTTGCCGGTCTGCGCGCAGGTCTTCATCCCGGAAACATTTTGCCAGCTGGAAATAGCGTTCGACACCGGCCACCATCAACATCTGTTTGAATTGCTGCGGCGATTGCGGCAGCGCAAAAAACTTACCGGGATTGACGCGCGATGGCACTAGATATTCGCGCGCGCCTTCCGGTGTGCTCTTGAACAGAATCGGCGTCTCAACTTCCAAAAAGCCATTCGCGTCGAAATAATCGCGCGCCACTTTCGCGACGCGATGCCGGAGTTTTAAATTCTTCGCCATGCTCGGACGGCGTAAATCGAGATACCGGTACTGTAACCGCAAATCTTCACCGGCTTGCGCGCTACCGGTCTCGTCGAGTTGGAACGGCGGTGTCTCGCTCGGATTTAGGATTTCTAGCTGATCGGCCAGCAATTCGACTTCGCCGGTCGGCAGTTTCGGATTGATTGTGCCTTCCGGCCGCTGGCGCACGTGGCCTTCGACTGCAATGACAAATTCGCTACGTAACGACTGCGCTAGTTCCCACGCCGCTTGGTTGTGTTGTGGATCGAAAACGAGTTGCGTGTTGCCTTCCCGGTCGCGCAGTTCGATGAATACGATGCCGCCGAGATCCCGGCGCGCATGCACCCAGCCGGCTAAAGTTACTTTCTGTCCAATCTGCGCCGAACGCAATTCCCCGCAATTCTGAGTCCGTTTCATAAAATCTTTCTTACTTCAATTTGTCATTCTGAGCAAAGGGAAAGCCAAGTCAGACGAGACGCGGTTCTCTGCAAATCTCTGCCGTTCCACCCCTTCGATAAGCTCAAGGTGACAGTTTGGATACGAGCAAGTTCACCCGTATCAGCTCTTCTGTTCCACTCGCCAAATCCTTCAACTTCACTTGGTTGGTAGTCCATTCTTCCGGTCCAATAACGACGGCATACCGGGCGCCTAGGCCAGACGCCGCTTGAAATTGTTTACCAACCTTGGCCGGTGTCAACGAATACTCCACTGCGCAGCCGGCATCGCGCAAATCGTGGGCGAGCTTGAGCGCCGCCGGTCGCAGCGTCTCGTCGGTAAGGACGAGGTAGCAATCCAAGCCAGACACCGGCTTTGGCAACAACCCGCGTTCCTTGAGTAACTCGCCGAGCACCACATCGCCCATGCCGAAGCCAAGCGCCGGTAAGTCCACACCGCTGACTAGTTTTAATAAATTGTCATATCGGCCACCGCCGGCAATGGCGCGCAGTTCGCCTTTGCGGTCGTGAATTTCCCAGACGATGCCGGTGTAATATGCCAGCCCACGGACGATTTTGAAATCCACCTGACAGTAACCGGCGAGGTCTCCGAGCTTATCAAAGACAATTTTTAGATCACCATCCGGCGTCGTCTGCCCGGCAAAGGAGAGAATCTCATCCACCTGCGGCGTGACAGCAGCAAGTTTCTCGCGCGTCTTCTCCACTGGCTCACGTTCCATTTTGTCGATGGCTTGGAACGCGGCGTATTGCTGGTCGGCAGCAATACCGGCGTCGGTAAACATTTTTTGCCAAGCGCGTCGGTCGGAAATGCGGACGACAAAATCGTCTTGCGTCAAACCGAAGCTCCGGAGGGTGTCGATGGCGAGCGCGATGAGCTCGGCGTCGGCGGCGACGTCGGTTTCGCCGATGATGTCGGCGTTAAACTGAAAATGTTCGCGAAGCCGGCCGCGCTGCTGTTTCTCGTACCGGAAGAGTTGCGGGACGGCAAACCACTTGATCGGCTTTTTGTAATCCCGGTGGTGCGCGCCAACCATCCGGGCAAGCGTCGGCGTCATTTCAGGGCGGAGGGCGACGGCGCGGTCGCCTTTGTCCACGAAATTGAAAAGCTGGCCGACGATTTCAGCACCGGATTTTTGCGTAAAAAGTTCGAGCGGCTCCAGCGGCGGGCCGTCGTATTCCCGGAAACCGTACCGGCGCGCGACATCGCGCCATTTGCCGAAGATGTACCGGCGCAAGGCGAGCGTCTCGGGATAAAAATCACGGAATCCGGGAAGTGCGTTCATTGTAAAATACCAGAGACTGTCCGTGGCCGGCTTCCGCGTTGCCACTGGCTAGGCTGGTTACTTCGGCGCTGCAATCTTTGTCGTAAGATTCAGCACTCGCTCGCGCATCTCCTTGCCGGCTTTGAACTTCACCACGGCACGCGCAGGAATTTGTACGTCTTTACCGGGGTCGTTCGGATTGCGGCCAACGCGCGGCTTGCGCAGCTTCACCTCGAATACGCCAAAGTTGCGCAGCTCGACATTCTTGCCGGCAATTAACGCCTCGGTAATGTAGTCAAGCGTTTTCTGCACAACGGCCATCACATCCTGTTGAATCAGGCCGGTGTCATTGCTGATGCGAATTACTAAGTCTCGTTTGGTAGTTGACATGGTTGGCTCCTGTTAAGTCTGGCGCACTCTAGTGACCAACATTCTACGCGTCAAGCCAAATGGCTTGCACACCAACGACTTTCACAACGCGCCCAAAAGCTCACCGATCGCTTGCCGGACGCGCGCCGTGTCGATAGCACCGAACTGCACCACACGGACCCGGTCTCCGCGCGGTTTCCAAATTGGCACCGATGCCGGCCCAAACATCGCCACTGTCGGCGTCCCGACTGCCGCTGCCAAGTGTGTGATACCGGAATCATTACCGGCAAAAACGACGCACTGTTCCAGCACGCCGGCTAGTTCGATAAGCTTCAAGCCAGTCGCAAGCATGACCGGGCGTGGAGCCAAGGCAGTGACGAGTTTATTCACCACGCGCTCGTCGGCTTCACCCTGTACGACAACTAGTTGCATTGCCAGTTCGTCTATAAGCCAACGCGCCAACGCCGCGAATTTTTCCACCGGCCAGTTTTTCTTTTCACTTCCGCTGCCGGGATGCAGCGCGGCAATCCGCTCCTGACCGAGTGGTGCTAGAAATTTGACAGCTGCTTGCCGATCAGCATCGTCCGGAAACACGTGTGGCACCGGCTGCTCAACATAAATCGCCAGCGTTTCGAGCGGCCGGCAATAATGCTCCACCGCCGGTAAGTCGTGTGGCTTCGGCGATGCCGCAATGAAACGCTTCACGCCACACCGGCGAATATTATCGGCGCAAACTTCATCGGGATCGAACAGGTATGAAATGACGATATTGAATGAGCCGAAATAATCCATCCATGCTTGGTCAAGGCCGCCGTTGGGGACGAAAAATCCGGCCATGGCACGCGCGGTAATCGAGCGGATCGCGTCGGCATACCGGCGGCCGTGCGCCAACTCGGCAATATGCGGGTAGCCCAGGATTTCGAGATGCGCATCTGGCCAGCGTTCACGCAACGCACCAATCGCCGGTAACGTGCAGATGAAATCGCCAATCGCGCCGCCGCGAATGACCAAGAGGCGCGGCGTTTTCACACTTTTACCGGCGGTTTGCTCCGGCAACTTAATCTGGTCGTGGTTGTCCATCGCAATAAAACCATCGTCAGTTCAGGCAAAGATTAAATATTTCAATCCCATCACAGCTAAAAAACTGAATGCGCCCTTTTTAAGGTGGTCGCGGGAAATTCTGGCAAAGCACCGTCGACCCAGAGCCATCGCGAACAGCATCGGCACAATGCTCCAGATGCCGATCTTCAATGGCTGCGCGGCCAGTAAGCCGGTACTGCCCAGCATGGCGAGTCGGACAACGATGCTCGCGCCGAACACGACTTGCAGTAAAGCCATTACTTGCTCCTTGCTCCACGGCTGGGCATAAGCAAAGGCGATCGCGGGTGGACCGCCCATGTTGAAGGCGCCACTCAGGCCACCACTCACCACGCCAATGGGAAATGCTAGGGCGGATTGAATTGGGACTTTTTTTCTGAAGATGATCAACTCGTTAAAGGCGAGTAACACCATGACGCCACCGAGGAAGTGCCGCAGGAATGTTTCATCCATCTTGACCAGAAAGAGGACCCCCAGTGGTGTGCCAACGCAAGATCCCACCACAAACCACAATCCCTGCCGCCACGAATAATGGGCGTGCATTTTTATAAATGTCACACAGACCACGATTACCGTCAGCAGGACGACCACTGCGACAGCTTCATGGAGACGCATAAGCATGGGTAATAACGCCATCGCCACCAAGCCAAACCCAAATCCGCCCAAGCCATGTATGAAACCTGCGAGACAAACAATCAAGACCGCAAGAATTAACGGCCAATTCATCGCCTTGGCACGACTGCCTCGTAGCGTCGGCCGGCAATCAGTTTTCCCTCGTCGATAAAACCTTCTGGACGACCGCGCAGCTGTTCGATCAGCCGCTCGCGCCAGAGAGCGACGCGCGCGTTAGAATTGCTGTTGCGTGTCAGATCGGAACATTCTTTGGGATCGTCTTTGAGGTCGAAGAATTGCTCGCGTCCATCGGCCGCGAACCAAATATATTTCTCAATGCCATCGGTCAGGAAATGAGCGGTGCCGGCGTGTTCGCCATGTAGGTAGGGCCGCCACTGCGTCGGCTGGCCGGTGAGGAGCGGGACGACGCTCCGGCCCTCGACAGAAGTTGGAATGGGCACGCCGGCGAGATCGAGCACGGTCGGCATGATGTCTTCCAAGCAGACGGGCTGGTCGAGCACTTGATTCGCCGGTAACCCCGGTCCCTGAATCAAAAACGGAATCCGCGCGCTGCCTTCGTAAGGTAGGCTTTTCCGAAACATATAGTGGTCACCAAGCATCTCACCATGATCGCTCGTGAATAGGATTACGGTGTTGTCACCCACCAGCTGTTCGACCGGATTTAGGATGCGGCGGATCTGATCATCGATGTGGTTGATCAACCCGAAATATCCAGCCTGACATGACCGCAGCGCTTCGCCGGTAAGATTGACGCGTGGTGAATTGACCGGTAAATTTTTCTCCGGTGGCACAGCCCAATCGCCAATGACCGGTGCCGGCAAGTTCGCACGCAAGTACCGGTCGAAATAAAATGATGGCGGAACTAACGGTGGATGCGGCGCGAGAAATGAGACAACGAGGAAATAAGGGCAGCTTGGATCGCGAGTCCGTAAAAATTCCTCGGCCTGAGTCACCGTCCAGTTCGTGTAATGCAACGGTTCCGGCAAGTGCCACGGCCGCGCCGTCCAATCATTATGGGTGATCCCGGCCCCGCGCGGTCCACCGGCGCCAGGCGGGGCATTGCGGGCAAGGAACTCTTCGTAGTCAGCTCCTTCAATTCCACTTTGGATGACCATGTGGTCGAATCCGAAACGCTTGCGATGCGGATACTGATGCATCGTTCTACCGACGAGAAACGTTTGGTAACCGGCTTTCGCGAGTTCGCCTGGCAACGTGGCCGGCGGATTCCATTCCAAATCACGCATGCCGA
Organism: Verrucomicrobiota bacterium; assembly: GCA_037142335.1. GTDB lineage: Bacteria > Verrucomicrobiota > Verrucomicrobiia > Palsa-1439 > Palsa-1439 > CAINDI01. Next base: position 7,723 of record JBAXAT010000024.1, read on the forward strand.
CTAGACCGCTTGTGGCCGGAAACTGTCCGGACAGAAATGACCGCCGGGCTGGGATGCAAACCGGGCAGGTCGAATAAGCCCGACTGAACCGCGTCCCCGCCCCGGCAATGCTGTCCATGTTAGGGGTCAGCAGTGCTGGATGACCTTCGCAGCCGAGGCTATCACCCCGTTGCTGATCGGTCATGAAGACGAGGAAATTGGGGCGGCTCACTTGATTTGGTCGAGGTTCTCCATGACTTTACGCCAGGCTTCAGCAGTGAGCTTGGCGACGTCCGGGCCGTTCGGCGCGCGCAACGGTGTGGTCATGCCAGTGTGGCGGTCGCAATGTTTCTGGGCGGCCGGATATTGGCTGAGCGAGTAATCCACCGGCTGGGCGTGCGGCGAACTCCACGGATGGCCTTTGCCGAAACCGTCTTTGGCTTGGAATACCGTCATCGCCGGCAAGATGAATGCCTGCCAGACGGCAGTTTCAACGCCTTCGGCTTTGAGCGCTTCAATAATCTTGTACCGGAAGGCGCTCGCGTCGTGTGCGTGGCCGAGTTTTTCCATGTCGAAGCGAATAGTGTAGTTGTAATGGTTCGGCTCGGTCTGTGCCGGCACAGTCGGCAGAATCAGACCGGGAGTGCCATGCAGGTTGTCGGTGAGTACCTTGGCGTTAGCGATTTGCTGCGCGAGGAAACCATCGATCTTTTTCAATTGCGACCGGCCGAACGCTGCGGTCAAATCGTTGTTCCGGTACATCCAACCCATCGCATACACGTGGTAATCGCGTTTGGCGGTTGGCGTGACTGATTCGCCGAACGACCAGAGCTGCCGGGCCTTGTTCAACATCTCTTCATTGTCGGTCACGAACATCCCGCCTTCGCCGGAACAGAGGCACTTATTTTGATTAAAGCTGAATGCCGCGCAATCGCCCCACGTTCCGACTTTTTTGCCCTGATATTTTGCGCCGTGCGCCTGACAAGCGTCTTCGATGACTTTGATTTTGTGTTTCTTGGCAATAGCCATGACTTTATCCATCGCGACCGGTAAGCCATGCAGGTGGACTACGATAATGGCTTTGGTCTTCGGCGTAATGGCGCGCTCGATTTTCGAAACATCAATGTTGATTGTGTCGAAGTCAATGTCCACAAACACCGGAATGCAGCTGTGATGCAAGATGCAAGTGGCCGATGACGACCAAGAGTAGGACGTCACGATTACCTCGTCCGCCGTGCCGCAGCCGCAGGCCACGATGGCCATGTGCAACGCGGCCGTGCCGGAATTGGTGGTGATGGCATACTTGTTGCCATTCCACGCCGCAAACTCAGTCTCAAACGCCGTGCAATTCGGGCCGAACGCGTGGTTTGAGCCATTGAGTGAATCGAGCACCATCTTCCGGTCGCTGTCGTCGATCGGCGGCCATTTTTTAATCGTGCCGGCTGGCATGACTGGTTTACCGCCGTTAATTGCTAATTTGGATTTCATAGTTACTGTCTCCTGTTTTTTAAAATCTATCGAAGTCGGCTGGGTTTCTGTAACTAATTCCCAACCGCCGGATATTGAATTCGGTTCATAATATAGTGATGTTGAGGATTGTGCAAAGGTCTTTCAGTAGAGCCCGGTTATCACCGTAGGAGATGATGTAGTGCTGGCACATAACTTTCTGGATAAACTCCTCAACCGGGTAGTCAAAGATCAACTCCAGGCTTGGCAGTTGTGGCGCGGGTGGCGCCCAGCCGGCCTCTTCCCACTGGCGCGGGGCGCGGGCTTGCGCCGTGGTCATGTGCAGGCAATACCGGCCGTTGGTATAACCCAGCCGGGCCAGTGTCACCAGTCCGGTTTTCAGTTTGGAGACATTCAACAGGCCTTCGCCAAAATTACCGAAGGCATTCGGCATCACCGTGACTGGCCCCGCAACAATCTCCGCCGGGACATAATCAGGAACCCCCATCAACGCGCCGTTTTCCAGAAATTCATAGAACTCCAGATAGGCGGCAACCTGACCCGTCAGCGCGCGAACGATTAACTGGGTGACCGCGCCCAGACTGTCGTTTTCTGGCACTGAGGAGATTGCCATTTCATCGTGTAACAGCGTCAAAGCCCCCGCCGGTGCGAAGCCGAGCAATTTCTTGATGCCGTCGACATCATTGAACGAAAACCCATGATACCCGCGCTCGTTGATTTTCCCGCTAATCGCCAGATAGAGCTCCACCGACTTCTCGATAGTCCCGGGCTTCGGTTCCTTGACGAACTTCCAGTGCTGCCGGACTTTCTGAGCCAGCCGGGCGACTTCGTGACGGTCAACCTTCCCGATCAGTTGGACTAATTCTAGTAGTTCAAAATGTTCGATTTCGGGACCGATTTGGGCCTTGAGCGAGACCCCATCATACACGGTGCCGTACAAGCGCATATCGCGATAGCCGGCCATGCCGATCCGGGCGGTCTTGAGCTGGGCGGCGGCGTGCGCGGCCCGGGCATAACTCAGAATCGCATCGAGTTGCGGTGCTTGGCCGCGATAGGTAACCACATACTTGAAGGTGTACCCCATG
>JBAXAT010000025.1:0-10015 GCA_037142335.1 Verrucomicrobiota bacterium
GTCTTCGTGACACGCGTGATTTTTGATTGGCTGGTCGCGAAGGGTGTGATGAGGCAGTTTACGATGCTCCACATTTTTAAGGGCGTCGCCCACTTCAACTTCCTCGGCGTCTGGAAAATCGCATTCCTGTTGTCGTGGCTGCTGATTGCAGCCGGGATGGTCACCTTCATCAAGCGCGGCGGTCTCGACCTCGGTAAAGGCGAAGTGTACGGCATCGATTTCAAAGGTGGCGACACAGTCACATTGGGCTTTGCTCAGCACGTCGCTGCCGACGACATCCGCCGCAACCTCACCGAAGCTGGTCACGCCGAATCCTATATCCAATACCAACATCCGATTGGTGGCGGCACGGAAGTGCTCGAATTGAAGTTGCCGGAAGGCCAGACCGACGTGGTCGTCAAACAGTTACAGGGAAAGTTTCCGGCGGCGCAGTTCAAAATTCTCGGCAACGAGCGCGTTGGCGCGATTGTCGGCAAGGAACTACTCCAACAGGCGCTCATTGCCATGGGCGTATCGCTGCTAGCGATCATGATTTATATTGCCATACGTTTTGGCGAATTTTCCTACGGCCTCGGCGCGCTGGTGTCGCTGCTGCACGACGTGTTGATGACGGTTGGCTGGTTCTGTCTGACCGGTCGCACATTCTCGATGCCGGTCGTGGCCGCAGTGCTGACACTGATTGGTTATTCCATCAACGACACCATCGTCGTCTACGACCGGATCCGTGAAAATCGGAAGCTGATCGGTGGCAAGCTCAACTACTTCGACCTCATCAACCGTAGCGTTAATGAAACCCTGTCGCGAACGATTCTTACTGCTGGCACGGTCTTTCTCTGCTCGGTGTCATTATATGGGTTTGGTGGGCGTGTGCTCAACGATTTCGCGTTTTGCTTCCTCGTTGGCGTGTTGACCGGCACGTACAGCTCGATCTACATTGCCAGCCCGTTTGTGCTCTGGTATCACCGCGGCGAAAAGAAATAACCGGCCAACGCCGTGAACAAACTTTGGGTCATTGCCCCGCCAGAGCCGGCGGTGTGTGACCTGCTCGCCAATCAACTTAATTTACCGGTGTCGCTGGCACAGGTGTTGGTTAATCGCGGATACCGGGACGAAGTCGCCGCCCGGCGGTTCCTCCAGCCACAACTCAGGCAACTCACTGACCCGTTCATATTACCGGACATGGTACCGGCGGTGGAACGGATTCTGACCGCCATCCGACAACACGAACACATTGTCATTTACGGTGATTACGATGTGGACGGCGTGACGGCAAGCGCATTGCTGGTGAATGTGCTGCGCGCGGCCGGTGCCTTCGTCGAAAACTTTTTGCCGCACCGGTTGACTGAAGGCTACGGTCTGAGCGTAGCAGGCCTGGCGCGGTGCTGCGAAAAATTCCAACCGCAGCTACTGATTGCGGTGGATTGCGGTACGAGTTCGGTTGCGGAGATTGCCGGGCTGAACGCGCAAGGAATTGACGTCATCGTACTCGACCACCACGAACCGCCGGCGGAGTTATCGGCGTGTGTGGCGTTGGTGAATCCGAAAAGAGTTGGACAGGCATCTTGCCTGTCATCCAAAGCGCCACCCAACAGACAAGATGCCTATTCAACACCATTTGCGTCGGTCGGTGTGGCGTTCAAACTTGCACACGCCATTCTCAAGCAAGACCAGCAACTTGCCGGTAAGATTGATTTGCGTGATCAGCTGGACCTCGTTGCGCTAGGGACGATTGCAGATTTGGTGCCGTTGACCGGGGAAAATCGAATTCTGGTGAAAGCCGGCTTGGCGCGTCTAGCGGCGACGAAAAAAGTCGGACTGCGGGCGCTGATGGATGTTGCCGGTGTGACCGGTGCGGTGACTCAGGTCCACGTCGGATTTCGGTTAGGACCGCGATTGAACGCAGCCGGCCGGCTGGACGATGCGATGGCGGCGCTGGAACTTTTGTTAACGGACAATGCCAGTCGAGCGGCGGAGTTGGCGGGTTTACTGGACCGGCACAACGCGGACCGGCAACAGCTTGAGGAGCGAATTGTACGTGAGGCAATGACTCAGGCGCGGGAGCGCGCGGACGACCGGGTGTTGGTGCTGGCGAATCCGGACTGGCATCCGGGCGTGATTGGAATTGTGGCGTCAAAGGTGGCGCAGCAATTTTACCGGCCGACGGTGGTGATTGGCGCGGACGGGAAAGGGTCGTGTCGAAGCATTACCGGATTTTCGATTGTTAGTGCGCTGGCGGTGTGCGCGGAGTTATTAGTCCGATATGGTGGACACGAGATGGCGGCGGGATTGAGTGTGGCGCCGGAGAATATCCCGATGTTGCGGCGGCGATTGAATGAGCAGGCCAGTGCGTTGCCGGGGCCGGTGGTGCGGGTGGATGCAGTGGTGCAGTTGGCGGAGTTAGACGGCGCGTTTTTTACCAGCTTGGAGCAATTCGAACCGTGCGGGTCGGATAATCCGCGGCCGGTATTTGCCGTGACCGGTGTGCAGTTGCACGGCGTAGCAAAGGTAGTGGGACAGAAACATTTGAAGTTCGCGGTAATATCTGGCGCGGCAACGGCGGCGGCGATTTGGTGGGGACAGGCGGCGGTGGAGTTGCCGGCAGGCGAGTTAGACGTGGCATTTGTACCGGAGCTGAACGAATTTCGCGGCACGACCACGGTGCAACTGAATGTGCGGGATGTGCGGCCAGCGAAAGCTGGGTGATGTAAGCTGGAGTTTTCCTCTGCATAAGCGTAATTCGGGTGTCAAAAACAATTTTCTATCAGTCAGTTCAGTTTAAGCGGGACGCCTGTTCCACTATCCGGAGGGACAAGCTGGAAGCTTATTCGACGAGCCAGTGCCGGTCGGGTTGAATCTCGCTGGAATCTGTGTGGATCTGTGGCTAACATTTCAGTTACTCGGTGCAATGTGTAGAAAAACAGCTTTATTTTGACGGCAGCTTGGGGCTAATGTAATGAAGTCGTGGAGGCGACATTTTGAATTCAATTCGGCTTAAACTGACGGTGCTAGTAGCCGGTCTGTTGCTCTTGACGGTCGCGAGCCTGAGCGTGGTGGGCTATTTCTTTATCCGGCACACACTGCGCGATCAGATCAACGAGCGGTTGACGGTGATCTCTTCGGGCCGCCAGCAATTAGTGCTCGGGTACATTCAGCAACAAATGGAGCGTGGCACGCTGATCGCGAGCCGGAAATTGTTGCGGGATTATCTCAGTGATCTAGCCGACGGGCAGTTACCGACGGAGCAGTTGCGGATTGACACCCGTCAGAGTTTGGCAGACGCGCGCCGATTGACGCCGGGCTTGCAAGCGATTTGGATTGCGGACTTGGCGGGGCGTGTCCGGGTTGCGACCGACGATACGCAGGTGGGCCGGGATTTGGCCGGAACGCGCGAGTTTGTGGCCGGACTGAAGGCGCCGTCGTTTTTTTTGTTACCAGACTTCTTGCATCAGGATTCGGCGATTTTGTCGGCGCCGGCGATGGGCGGCTCGAACCGGGTGGTCGGCGTGGTGTTTGTGTTGGCCGATCAGAAGCCCTTGCGGAAGTTGCTCCGCGACCGCACCGGGCTTGGCCATACTGGCGAAATCATGTTGGGGACGCACGCTGGTGAGAAGATTGATTATCTCCTGTCAGCACTCCCCGATGTGCCCTTGACGCAAGTGCCGGCCATGGCGGCGGCACTCGATGGGCAGAGCGGGTTTGAATCAGTGCGGGATTACCGCGGGGTTCAAGTCCTGGCAGCTTACCGGCCAGTTGGTTATCGCGATTGGGCCATCGTCACAAAAATGGATGAGGCCGAGGCGTACGAGCCGATCAACGTCTTGCGCCGCTTGTTTATCAGTATCGAATTATTGTCATTCTTGGTGGGTATTCTGACGGCCTACTGGCTGGCGCGTCAGTTCACGCGGCCGATTCGCAGTCTGGCGGCGATGGCCGAGCAGATTACCAAGGGACAGCTGCAGGCGCATGTGCCAATCGAGTCCGCGGACGAAATCGGGCACCTCAGCCGGACCTTTAATCGCATGAGTACGGAGTTGGCACAATCGCATGCAATTTTGGAAGGCACTGTTGCGCAACGCACGCAGGAATTGCGGGCCGAGCGCGATATGTTGCAGGGCTTGTTGGACAACACACCCGACCGGATTTATTTCAAAAACCTGCAAAGTCAATTTACACGCGCCAACTTGGCGCTCGCTAGATTCTTTGGCTTCACAGAACTAGAACCATTGCTTGGTAAGACAGATTTTGATTTATTCAGCCGGGAACACGCGCAACAGGCATTTGACGACGAACAGCGCGTCATCCAGACAGGTCAACCATTGTTTAACATTGAGGAAAAGGAGACTTGGCCTGATGGTCGTGTCACGTGGTCGTCGTCCACTAAGATTCCATTGCGCAATCCAGATGGGAAAATTATTGGCACGTTCGGTATTTCTCGCGATATCACCGAACGCAAGCGAGCTGAAGAATTACTCGAAAAATATGCCGGGGAACTGAGTGTTAAGAACCATGAAATTCAGGAAGATTTAGTTCTGGCCCGTGAAATCCATCAGACATTCGTCCGTCGGGACTATCCCTGTTTTCCTGCATCAGTTCCAGCCGGTAAGAGCGCAATACAGTTTGTGCATCGGTATCTGCCAGCCTCAACGTTAGGCGGCGACTTTTTTGACATCTGGCCGGTATCCGATACCGAAGCTGGCATCCTGATTTGTGATGTGATGGGGCACGGCATTCGCGCCGCGTTGGTGACTTCGATTTTGCGCGGGATGTTGGACAAATACCGGGTCGTGGCGCACGATCCTGCCGAGCTACTGAATCAGATTAACCAGGCGTTGTTGGCCAACCTCAAGTCGGTTTCCGCGACGGTTTTTGCCACCGCTTGTTGCGGTGTGCTGGATGTGGCGACCGGTCGCCTGCGGTTGGCAAATGCCGGTCACCCGGCGTCGCTGGTTATCCGCGCTGCAGCCGGTCAAGTCGAGCAGTTGACCGGTGTCAAACCGGCGCCCGCGCTCGGTATTCTGCGGGATGCTATTTTTACCGCGACGACTACCACGCTGGATGTGCGGGACCGGTTGCTGTTATTCACCGACGGGATTTATGAAATTGAATCCGCCGCCGGCCAAGAGTTTGGTATGGACCGGCTGCTGGCTGCTGTTCGGCAACGTGCTGCAGTTTCCGGCGCGCAATTACTCGACGACTTACTTGCAGAAACCCGCCAATACTCCGCCACCGGTGAATTCACCGATGACGTGTGTCTTGTCAGTGTCGAGCGGGCTAGTTGATTTGGTTTAGGCCAAGTCTGCGCCTGTAACCGCGTCGGTGACCTTGAATTGTTCGAAGTGGAAGGTCGGGTCAGCACGGAAGCTGAGCTTGCCGGCGAGTTTCTTTTCCAATTCAAGTAGCAATGTTTCATCTTCTGTGCGGAGCCGGTTGAGCACTTCGGGGTGGACGTAAATGCGGATATGCGGTTGGTCGTGCTGGCCTTGTTGTTTAAGGCGCCGGAGCACTTCGCTGATCTTGCGCTGGATTTCCACCGACATCGAGAGCGCGCTCTTGACCATGCCTTTGCCTTTGCAATACGGGCAATCTTCGTAGACGGCGCTGGTCATGCTTTCGCTGTGGCGTTGCCGTGTCATTTCCATCAGGCCGAGCTGCGAGATCGGCAAAATACGCGTCTTGGCTTTGTCGCGCTTGACGCCATCGCGGACCCGGTTAAGCACTTTCTGCTGATCCCCACGGCTGCGCATATCGATGAAGTCGATCACGATCAACCCGCCAATGTTTCGCAGCCGCATTTGTCGGCAAATCTCTTCGGCGGCTTCGAGGTTGGTCTGGACAATAGTGGTCTCTAGATCTTTTTGTGACTTGTGTCGGCCGGTATTAACGTCAATCGAAATCAGTGCTTCGGTTTCGTCAATACAGATATAGCCGCCACTCTTCAGCCAGACTTGCCGGCGAAAGGCGTTCTCGATTTGTTTTTCGACATTGAACTTGGTGAAAATCGGTGTCGGTTCAGTGTAGAGCTGGCACCGTCCGCGCGATAGCCGACTGATTTGGCCAATCATGTCGCGGATTTTTTCGTAGCCCGGCTCGCTGTCAACAAGGACGCGATCAATTTCTTCGGTGAGAAAGTCGCGTACGGTGCGTTCGAGGAGGCTTGGTTCTTGGAAAACGCACGACGGCATCGGGCCTTCCTTGATTTTCTTTTCAACATCGCGCCAAGTCTGCAGCAGGATTTCGAGGTCGCGGATAAAATAGCGCTTTTTCTGGTTCTCGCCGACAGTACGGACAATGATGCCCATGCCTTCCGGTAATTTGAGGTGGGCGACGATGTCCTTAAGGCGGCGGCGTTCTTTGTCGTTGTCGATTTTGCGCGAGATACCGCGGGCGCCATTGTACGGCATTAGGACTAGGTACCGACCAGGAATGCTGATGTTGGTAGTGATGCGCGGGCCTTTGGTGCCGATTGGGCCTTTGACAACCTGAACGATGATCTCGCTGCCCGGTGGGTAGAGCCGAGGGATGTCGTTCTGGGAGATTTTCTTTTGCTTTTGTTTGTCCTGCCCGGGCACCTCAATGAGGTCCACGCGTTGGTCGAGCGCTTCCGGGATGATGTCCCAGTAGTGTAGGAACGCATTTTTCTCGAAGCCGATATCCACGAACGCGGCTTTTAGGCCGGGTTCGAGATTTTTAATCTTGCCCTTGAAGATGCTGGCGACGATCTGTTTCTCGGTCGTGCGCTCAATAGTGAACTCCTCGAGCTGTCCATTTTCCATTACCGCCACGCGGTTTTCAAGCGCCTCGGCGTTGATAATGATTTCTTTGTTGAATTTCTTGCTGCGGCGAGCCAGCAACTCTTCAGTCTTGCGAACGATCTGTTTGATAACTTCCACGATTAGTAGTTCTTTCTGTGTATCCACACATTTTGTAAGAGCCCGAGGGCCGTCATGGTGGCCAGCACGAACGATCCCCCGTAGCTCAATAATGGTAACGGCAATCCCTTGACCGGCAACAAGCCGATCGTCATGCCGATGTTGACGAAGACATGGAAAAACAGCAGGGCGACGATACCAGTCGCCAGCAGCATTCCCAAGCGGTCGCGCGCCTCCGCCGCGATCCGCAGGCCACGAAACAAAACCACGGCAAACAACCCAATCACGCACACGCTGCCGGCAAACCCTTTCTCCTCAGCAATCACGCTGAAGAGAAAATCGTTCGGCGCCACCGTGCGCGGCAAATACCCCAACAAATTCTGCGTACCCTGCAAATAACCTTTCCCAGTCAATCCGCCGGAACCGACGGCGATCAACGATTGATTCAAATTCCATCCCGCGCCCAGTGGATCCCGGTTCGGATCCAAAAACACCATTAGGCGCTCTTTCTGGTAGCTTTTCTTGCCAGTCCGGTTTTCTTTCATTTTCCACATTAATGGCAACCCGACGACGCCTAAGCTTATTCCAAATAACGTCACCAGCACCAAATGTTTCATCCGGACACCGGCTGCGAACAGCATTACCAACACCACCAATGTCAAAATCACCGCCGAACCCAAATCCGGCTGGGCGAAAATCAACAGCAACGGTACGACACCAATCGCTATTGCCCCACCGATTGTTGCCCAAGTGCGCGTCATTGCCGGTGGCCTATGAAATAGATAATACGCTATCGCAATTAAAACCGCCAGCTTTGCTACTTCAGATGGTTGAATCCCAAATCCACCCCAACCAAGCCACCGTCGCGCGCCATATACCTTCGTTCCGGCGATGAGTACTACCACCAACAATCCTACTGCCAATACATACCAGACTGTCGCCCACTGGCAAATCTGCCGGTAATCAATCACTGTCGCCATGATGTACAACACCAAGCCAATGCCAAACCATACGATCTGCATCCGGTAATAATCCGGCATTGCCTGTCCAGGTCCCCGGTACGACGCACTGTAAATAAACGCCACACTCCCGACTGCCAGCAACACCATTGTCAGTGTCAGTAACCAATCCAATCGTTTCAATTTTTGGAATGGTCTGTTAATCAACATACCCCGTGCCTCCGCCGGTGCTCTCCACGTGCGACTGAAAAATACCGGCAAAAATCTGTCCCGCCACCGGCGCCGCCACGTGGCCGCCGCTCACGCCGTCCTCTATCAATATCGCCACCGCCACGCTCGGTTGCTCGTACGGTGCAAACCCGATGAACCATGCCCGGTTAATCCGCCGCGTCGTACCGGCTTCGCGTAAATCGAACTCTGCCGTGCCAGTCTTACCAGCGACATTCACGCCGTGGACTGCCGCGCGATGACCGGTGCCTTGCGTAGATTCTACCGCCGCCCGCAGTGTCTTTCGGACCAAGTCCACATTTTGCGGTCGTGCGCTTAACCGCGCCAGTACGGCCGGTTGCGTTACCTGCAATGGCTGACCTTCTGGTGACTCGATTTCCTTCACCACAAATGGCCGCCAGCGCGTGCCCCGGTTAGCGAGCGTTGCCGCCACGTTCGCCATCTGTAACGGAGTCGCCAACAAAAACCCCTGTCCGATGGCCACTTGCGCCGTGTCGCCGTCCCACCATTTCTCGTTTCGCTGACTTCGCTTCCACCCCGGTGTTGGTACCACGCCGGCAAGGTCGTGTGCAAAATCAACACCCGCCGATTGCCCGAGTCCAAATTCGCTAGCCATCTTTGCCAGCGCGTCCACGCCAGTCCGCAATCCTTCCTGATAAAACCAGACATCGCACGATTGCATCATCGCGGTGAACAAATCCACGCGCCCGTGTCCGTGCGAATTCCAACAGCCAAACCGGCGGTTGCCGATTTGTAGCGCGCCACCGCATGTCGCTGTGTCGCCCGACGCGATTGTCCCAGCTTCCAGCCCGGCCAGCAGCGTGACCGGCTTAAACGTCGAACCCGGTGCGTACCACGCCCCGACGGCGCGATCAATCATCGGCTTACCGGGATTTTGCAACACCGCCGTGACTGTTGCCGGAGGTGTGCCGGGGCTAAAAACGTTCGGATCAAAAGCCGGCGCACTCGCCAGCGCGAGAATTTCGCCGGTCCGCGGATCAAGGACGACGACGCTGCCGCGCAATTCCTTACCGGCCGGCAAGACCGTGTGCGCTAGCGCGGTTTCAACGATGCGCTGGATGCGGGCGTCAATCGTCAGCACAATCCGGTTGCCGCGTTCGGCTGGCTTGGAACCGACCTCGGCGACCTTGACGCCGCTTGGATTGACGCGAATCGTGTGACCGCCAGGCGCGCCACGTAGGTCGCTGTCAAATTCGTGTTCGACGCCTTGCTTGCCGGTTCGATCCGGTTGGTAGTAGTAGAAGTTTTCGAGCTCCTCTTCTTCGGTCTGCTCAGTTCGACCGCAGAAGCCGAGGAGATGTGCGGCGAGTGTGCCGTTCGGATATTGTCGGACCGGTGTGACGAGGAGATCGGTGCCGGGCCAGTTGCCGGCACGTTCGACAAACGCGGCGACAGTTTGCGGTGGCAAATCGCGCCAGAGCGGCATCGGCAATGGGCGACGGCGGTTGTAGTGATTGCGAACATTTTCATCGGTCACCGTGACCGGTAAGTTGAGTGCGGCACTCACGGCTTGGATATTTTTCTCGGCTAGCCGCGCCACATCTTGGCGCTTTGAGATGCGGCCGAGTTGGTCGAGCGAAATGGCGACATCGTAGCTCGGCCGATTGTTGGCGAGGACGATACCGTTACGGTCCACGATTTCGCCGCGCGCTGCCGGCAGGCGGATGCGCCGGAGTGATTGTGCCTGTTCCCGGTCGCCGTACCTGTCGCGTTCGAGGATTTGGACGTGGAATAAGTTTACCAGTAATAATAGCAAGCCGAGACCGATGCCGGCGCGCACAATAACAAGCCGTGGATTATTGTCCGGGTATGGCGTGTTGATAATCATGCGTCTGCCACGAGAAATACCGGGATGGTGATTAGTCCCGCAATGAGTGCGACACCGGTCAGCTTCAAGACTGCCACGCCAGTCACGCCGATAATACAAAATGCACCGAT
>JBAXAT010000026.1:0-9973 GCA_037142335.1 Verrucomicrobiota bacterium
CGAGCTATCAGGCGGTCTCCGGTACCGGCGCAAAAGCGATTGCCGAGTTGGAAAAACAGGTAGACCAAGTCGTGAAAGGTCAGCCGGTCACCAAAGAAGTTTACCCACACCAAATTGCTTTCAACGTGTTGCCACAGGTGGATTCATTCCTGCCCACCGGCTACACGAAGGAAGAAATGAAGATGGAAAACGAAGGCCGCAAGATTATGCATCATCCCGGTTTCAAAGCCAGTGTGACCTGCGTCCGCGTGCCGGTCTATCGGGCGCACTCTATCGCCGTCACTGCTGAATTTGAAAAACCGATCACACCGGAAGCCGCGCTCGCTGTACTACGGAAAGCCCCCGGCCTCGATGTCATCGATAACCCGGCCAAGAGCGAATATCCACTGCCGTTGTATCAAGCCGAGAAATACAACTGCGCTGTGGGCCGTGTCCGCAAGGATTGCGCGCTGGAGAATGGCTTGTGTTTCTGGGTCAGCGGCGACCAATTACTCAAAGGCGCGGCGCTCAACGCCGTCCAAATCGCCGAGCTGTTAGTTTAACCACGCAACGCGGCGCGGACCAACCCTTCTACGGTTGCGTCTTTGTCGGCAACAGCCGCGATGGCTTTCTGCGCATCGGCTGATTTGTAACCAAGCGAGACCAATGCAGCCGCAGCGTCAGCTAACTTCGGATTACTCGTGACCGATGTGATACCGGTAACACCAGTGGCTTCGCCAACTTTGTCTTTCAACTCGACCACCAACCGCTCGGCGGTTTTTTTGCCGATGCCGCGCAATGACGACAGCGTCTTGGTGTCACCGGCAGCAATGGCGTTACGCAAGCCGGTAATTGAGCTGCTCGACAAAATATTGCACCCTAGTTTCGGACCGATACCGGATATGCTGATCAACAGTAAGAACATTTCGCGTTCTTCCGGCGTGGCGAACCCAAAAAGCTGTTGCGTGCCGTCCTGACCGTTGACGTGGTGATGGGTTAGCAATTTCACATCAGCGCCGACCGCCGGTAGCTTGGCATAACTCGAGACCGGAATGAACACCTCGTAGCCGACTCCGTGGCAGTCCACCACGATGCGCGTCGGCGACGTTTCGGCAAGTTGGCCGTGCAGGTGCGTAATCACGCCTCCGAAATACCACGAAGCCGACCTGGAGTTCACGAACTAAATGCGCCGGCAACTTGCTTTTTCGGACAGATTTTCGCACACTGCCGGCGTGGCCACTCTGAATTACAAAGCGGCGGGAGTTGATTACGATGTGCTCGACAAGTTCAAGCGCGCCTGCCAACGCGCTGCCGGCACAACTACCGGCAATCTTGCCAAGCACGGCGTGACCGAACCGGCCGGTATCCGCGGCGAAAGCGCGTACCTCGTCGAAACACCGACCGAATATCTCGCGCACGTCGAGGAAGCGCTCGGCACCAAGATTCTCGTCGCCGACTCACTTTACAAACTAACCGGCCAAAGCTTGTACCGGAATGTCGCGATCGACGACGTGGCTACCATCGCTAACGATTTATGCGCGGTCGGCGCATTACCAGTCAGCATCGCGATGTACGCGGCGGTCGGCAATAGCGCATATTTTACCGACGAACGCCGCGCGACCGATCTCGCCGACGGGTTTGCCGAAGGCTGCCGGCAAGCTGGTGCGGTTTGGAGCGGCGGCGAAACGCAAACACTTACCGGCATGATCACGCCCGGCACGGTGGTACTCGGCGGATCGGCGCTAGGGCGCATCGCACCGAAATCTTTGCGGATTGCCGGCGACGTGCGTGACGGCGACGCAATAATTTTCCTTGCCAGTTCCGGTGTGCAAACCAACGGATTAACGCTCTGCCGGGCGCTGTCCGACCGGTTGCCGGAAGGATATCAGACCAAACTTTCAGGCGGACGCGGCTACGGCGAGGCGTTGCTGGATGCGTCGGTGATTTATGTCCGGTATGTCGCGGCATGCCAACAGGCTGGAATTAAATTGCATTACGCGGCGCACATGACAGGCCACGGCTGGCGGAAACTGATGCGGCTGGACGCGCCGTTTGTGTACCGGATTGAAAAGATGCTGGCACCGCAACCGGTTTTTGATTTGATTGCCAAGACCGCGCAGCTCGACACGCGCGAGATGTACGGCACATTCAACATGGGTGTCGGCTTTGTTGTCTACGTGGCGCCCAGCGACGCGGCGCGCTGTGTGGAGTTGGCGCAACAACTCGGCTACACCGGCACGGTCGCCGGCACGGTGCGCAAAGAAGGCGACCGAAAAGCCGTGGAGATCGTTCCGCTCGGCCTCAACTACGCCGGCGATTCACTGCACATTAGGTGAGGTCAGCTATGACTGCACCGCTGTTGCTTGTTGATGCTTACTCGATGATTTACCGGGCGTTTTACGCGATCCGGTTATTAACCGGTCCGCACGGCCAGCCGGTCAACGCTATTCTCGGCTTCACCAAAATGCTGCGCAAATATCTAGCTGAACAGCGACCGACGTATTGCGCCGTCGTCTTTGATCTCGGCGCGCCGCACGAACGCTTGCAACTCTTGCCGAGTTACAAAGCGCAACGGCCGCCGACACCGCCGGATTTATCGGCGCAGTTGCCGGCGATTCGTGAAATGCTCGGCGCGATGCGCGTGCCGGTGGTGGAATGTGACGGCGAAGAAGCTGATGACCTCATTGCCACGTTAGCGCACCAAGCGGCAGCCGCCGGACAACCGGTCTTGATTGCGAGCAACGACAAGGATTTTGCGCAACTAGTAAATGACCAGATCCGCTTACTGCAGGCCGGTGCACAGGGAGACGTGATTCTTGACGCCGCCGCCGTGCAAACCAAGTACGGCGTCCGCCCGGCGCAGTTCGCGGATTTGCTCAGCCTCATCGGCGACAAGGTGGATAATATTCCCGGCGTACCGGGCATCGGCGAAAAAACAGCGCTGGACTTGCTCCGGCAGTTCGACAATCTCGATGCATTGCTGGCGCGCATTGCGGAGGTGGAACGCCCAAAACTGCGCGAGTCATTGCAAACCCACCTCGAGCAGATTCAACGCAACCGGCAATTGGTCAAGTTACGGTTGGAGGTGGAATTACCGGTCGCGTGGAATCAGTTACCGGTGGTGCGGCCGGATTACCCGGCTTGGGTGGCGGTGCTGGAACGGCATGGCTTGAGAAATCTGGCGTCGGAAATCGCCAAGGAATCCCGGCAGGGCGACGATTTGTTCGGCGGTTTCTAGTCGAACCGGCAATATCGCCGTATCCCACGCGGGGAAATTTCTGCTTTATTCCTTGAGTGATTCAATTTTCGGCACCGAATTGATTTTCTCAAACTCGATAGCCTTCAAGATGCATTCCTTGACTTTGGGATTTACAAAAGCGGCTGTCGATATTCTCGAAAACTTAGCGAAGTTCCCAAGAAAGCATGCCTCCGGAGCGGGAATTATCCACTCCAGCCATTTGGTGGTGTCTTCCTGTCCTAGTTTTTCTAACAACGCTGGTTCTTCTTTCGATAAAATTTCACGGAGGATTGTTCGCCGCCGTGCGACTTCCGCTTCGTTAAGCCGGCCGCTGCCACTAATCACATTTAAGAAGAATGCTTCGATTAACAATGGCGATGCCGGCTCGTCGCAAGTTGCCGGCGCTGTGAGACTCGTACCGGTGACCAGAAAGCATTGCGCATTTTCCGGGCGCCACGCGTCCGAATGAGTGACAATCGAAACCGGATGGTTAGTCCCAAGGAATTTGGACATCGCTTCGACATCAGACAATTCAGTGATAAAGAGGTTTGAGCACGCGCCAGAAATTTTTGGCGCTGAAGATGTGCCAACAATGCTATTGATGCTTTCTGCTTGGCATTGGAGACTCCACGCCAACAACATTCCGAGCGCGCCGTTACTGATGAAATGCATCATTTCAGTTGCCTAAAAACTATCTCACTAGGCATAGAGAAGCAAAGGTATTCCCGGCTGGGGCGTTAGGCGTACCGGCCATATTCTTGGATGGCTGCCATAATCAACCGTATGCCGGTCAGGCGTGAACCGTTGTTGATCGAGCCAGCGGCATACTCGCCGTGTTTCTGGGTTTCTAAATTCATCCGCCGGAAATCTAGCAGGCTCTTGTGTTGTTCGCCAAATCGCGTTAGAACAACATCGTGCTGTCGACCAAGATAAAGGCATTTCTCGCCAGTGACGGCTGGACGTTACGCGACAACGAAGCGCGGTGCGGTTCGCGCCGCATCACCTTCTTTTCTGCCAACCGCGCCACCGCTGCGCTCACAAAATCTTTACGCGGCATCGCCCGGCACGACGGCGGACGCTTCCGGCACATCGGCGTCGTAGTCACCACAACTACGGAGCAAATGAACCGGCTTCGTGTCGGTAAATTACCACGCGCCTTTTTCACCTCCATCGCCGAACTTGAATCGCCGGTCACGCCTTCACCAAGCGTCACGTCGTTCACTGCCAAAATCATCGCAAATACGCCGGTCGGACCGACACCATCGGTGCATTACCGGTTGGTATTCGATGCGCCAGAACTCGGTGATATCTTGCCGCCACAATTTTTCATGATGGACGTGTTGCCGGCGCGCACACCGCTCGGCGAGCGGACGGTTCGCCGTTCCGACTGGCAAGCTGCAGTAGACTGGATGCCACAACCGCTATTAAAACGCCCATTCGGCTTGTGCCGCGCCTACCGGCCGCACTTCCCGGTGGATTATTTGAAACAACTCGCGTTACCACCGGCACTGGCGGCCGTCTTGCATCCGCCGGCAGCGACCCGGTTTGACTTGCTCTACAAAGTTTTACCGGAAGGTGTTGGCACGCCGTTGCTCACAAAATTAAGACGCGGCGACAAGGTGCACATGGTCGGCCCGCTGGGCCGCGCGTTTGACGTGCGAGAATTGCGCGAAGCCGGTGTCGAAGAAGTGCATATCATTGGCGGCGGCGTCGGCATGGCACCGTTGATCTTGCTGGTGGAGGAGCTGCGATTTCATTCGTTCCGCGTGAAAGTATTCCTCGGTATGGCAACACTCGAATCACTCCGGTACCGCGACGAACTCGCCGCCACCTTCGGCGAAAAACCGCGCGACGCGTACATCTACATTGACGACTTACTGGCGGCCGGCGTGGCGCCGACGGATATTTTCCTGTCGGGTGACCGGGAGCAACCACGCCAGGCGCGACGGATTCCACGCAAGAATTTATTTCACGGTTTGGTACCGGAACAGTACCGGCGGTTTCTGAGCGCCCGACAGGCTTCCGGTAAAACAATGACGTTTACCTGTGGCCCGAATCGGATGATGGAAGTGATGACGGACATTTGTCAGCAAGCCGCCGTGCCATTGAAAGTGCTATTGGAGAAACGGATGGGCTGTGGTTTCGGAGTCTGTTTCTCGTGCGTGCAAAAAGTGCGGCGAGCCGACGGTGCAGCGGATTACGTGCGGGTTTGCAAGGACGGCCCAATTTTTGATGCAAAGGACATCGTATGGAAAAACGACTACTCGAAACAACCATCGGCCAATTGCGGCTGCGCAGCCCGCTCCTAACCGCCTCCGGCACTGCCGGCAGCGCGGACGAACTTGCTGGCTTTAGCAATGCTACCGCGATGACGGCAACACTCGGCGCGTTCGCCACCAAAGGCGTGACCCTTGCACTGCGCCACGGCAATCCCGAACCGCGCATCATCGAAACGCGCGCTGGTATCTTGAATTCCATCGGCCTCCAAAACAAAGGCGCCGCCCGGTTTCTCAATGAAGATTTGCCGAAGCTCCGGCAATACGATGTACCGGTCATCGTCAACATTTCCGCCAACACCATCGAAGAATATGGCGCGCTCGCCGGTAAGCTACTCGCTGGCGACGCCGGTCAGATTGCCGGGTTGGAGATTAACGTCTCCTGTCCAAATATCAAGAAAGGTGGCGTCAGTTTTGGCATCGACCCGTGCACCGTCGAAAAAATCGTGGCCGGCGTCAAAGCCGCTGTGCCGCGCGGTCGGACTGTCACCATCATAACCAAACTCACGCCAAATATCACCGACATTACCGTGCCGGCGAAGGCGGCGATTGCCGCCGGCACTGATGCGCTGTCGATGATTAACACGCTCCGTGGCGTAGCGATTGACATTCGCGCTCAGAAACCACATTTCGCCAACGTCTCAGCCGGTCTATCTGGCCCCGCCGTCAAGCCAGTCGGATTGTGTATGGTTTGGGATTGTTTCGCAAAAATCCCAGAGTGCCGGAGTCGGAAGGTTCCGATTATTGGCATCGGTGGGATTTCGACATGGCAGGATGCGGTTGAATATCTATTGGCCGGCGCGGCAGCGGTGCAAGTTGGTACGGCCTGGTTTGTCTATCCAAACGTTTTTGTTGAGATGGAGAAGGGTTTAGTGAAATATCTTGGGTGGAAAAAGCTGGTCTTGCGCGAATTGATTGGGAAAGCGCACCGGTAATAGCAGCGATCTCGGTTCTGGAAACCACCCCATTAAAAATTCTGGTGTTGTTATCGTGTGGCCAATCTACCTATCTTTCGTAGCTTAAATCGTTACTGGCTGAGATTCACCTCTTGCCCGCCGGTTCGGATTGTGACCGTGGCGACCGGGCTTCCTCAATTTGTTGTACAAGTGCGTTGTATTTCGTGACCACGGCGTTGCGGTCTTGGATGGCGTCATTGAGCCGCTGCAAAAACGCATCGCGTTGCACCACGACGGCCTTGAGGGCTTCATTTTGCAGGCGAATATTCTCATTGGCCTGTGCTAACGCACCGGTGAGTCGCTGGTTTTCGCTATGCCCGGCAGCGATTTCAACACGATTGCTTTGTACCGTGCCCCGCAATTCAGTCAACCGCGTGTCCATTTGCGCCAGCTGCTGATCTAGGAGCGCAATGGAATTGGTGGCGTGCAGAATCTGCGCTATCTGGTCGGCGCTGGTTTGCGACAATGTCGCCAACGCCTTGTGTTGTTGAACTTGGCCGTACCATTGCCATGTGCACAACCCGCACAGCCCTAGCGCCAAAATAACCAGCAAATGTTGGAGGCGGTTTTTCATCAATGCATGGTCTCCATAGTTTTGACGGCAATCGCGACCTTACTGATGCCGGCGCGTCGAACAAAGTCGAGTACACCAACAATGGAACCGTGCGTCGTTTCCCAGTGGCCTTGTATATACACTGGCCAGTTTGCATTACCGGTCAGCTTGCCTTTCAAAAACCGGTCCAACTCCGGAAACGTCGCTGGCTGGCCGTCAATCGCGACTTGCCCGAACCGGTCTACCGTGAGCGTGGTCAAGGCCGGTTTCGTTGCCGCGGTCGCCATAGTAGCTGTCGGCAAATCGGCCTTGATGCTCAATAAATGCTGGCGTTGCAAGCTGACCAGCATGAACGCTGCCAGCAGAAAAAACATGATGTCGATCAGCGGGATAATTTCCAGCCGGCCGTGCTTTTTCGGAAGTGGAGAAATGATCTTCATGGTCGTTGGGCAACAACAGTGAACGCCACTTTCTGAATGCCAACCTTGCGAACAAGATCGAGCACGCCAACCATATCACCGTGCCGGGTTTCGGAATCACCGCCGATGCAAACCGTTAGCTGTGGATTAAGCCGCGTTCGATTCAGTAATACCCCGGTTAATTCTGCCGGCGTCACTGGTTTCTTCTCCACCCAAATCCCACCGACCGTGTCCACAGCGATGTGCAGCAAGTCCGGCCCGAAATCCGATTGGGCTGTAATCGCCGGCGGCAAATTCACATACACATTCTCCACCTTCGTCATGCTCAAACTGACCAGCATGAATGCCGCCAGCAGAAAAAACATAATGTCGATCAGCGGAATGATTTCAATCCGCGTGCGCTTGCCGGGAATTGGCGAACTGATGTGCATGGTGCAACCTACCGGCGCTTAGTCAGCTTCCTCCGCCGGCTGCCGCCGCCGGGTACGATTCAGCAGTACTTCAACATTCGATGCCGCCGTCTCCAAATCGTACTGCAACGCCGCAACTTTACCGCCGAAATAGTTCAACGGCACCAGTGCCACAATCGCGATACACAAGCCGCACGCCGTCGCAATCAACGCCTCGCCAATACCGCCGGTAACCTTTCCTACCGCTAGCTCAGCGCTGCCGAGTGATGTGAACGATCGCATGATGCCGGTCACAGTCCCGAGCAGTCCCAGCAATGGCGCCAATGTCACCAGTGTATCCAACACCGGCAAGAATCGCCCGGCCCGGCGTAGTAGCGCACCGGCTGCCGCCTGCATCGCAATCTGCAACGAGGTCTCGTGATCATTCAATCCGTGATCAACCATTTGCACGACTGGATCATTCGCGCCTTTGGCCAATTGCGCCGCGCCTTCGACATCGCCTTTATGCAGCGTGTCCAAGATCTTTCGCAGCCGGGCCGGTTCGCGCAACCGGGTCTCGCGCCACCACCAAACCGTGCGCTCACCGACGACCGCGACCAACACGACTGCGCAGACCAAAATCGGCCACATAATCGGTCCGCCACGCTGAAATAATTCCACAACAATACTGGCTGTCATTTTTCCAATCCTCTCGTTACCGGCTCACTGCAACCGAAACACAATCGGTGACTCAAATATTCGTTTGCCATTGGCCGGATCAAAATACCAAGACCGTTTCACCGCCGCAACCGCCGCCGCATCCGCGCCGGCAGAATTTCGCGCCAAGGTGCCGAACGGTGATTACTGGGTCTGGCTGTGCGCAGGGAAGATGATCCGGGCCGAACAGAAGGATCGTCGTTTTCTGCTGAAGCTGAACGACAAGGTGCTGTTCGACGACAATCCCAACGATGACGATTTCGCCAGCGAGAAGTATTTGTACCGCTGCATGTGGACCCAGTACTCCGAGCGGCCGCACGCGATGTTTGAAGATTTCGTGGACCAGTCGTATGAAAGTCATGTCGAGAAGATCACGGTCAGCAATGGCCAACTATCCGTTTCGTTCAACAATTACTTCCTCAACGCGCTGATTGCCGTGCCTGCCGGCCAGAAGGGTGGATTTGACGCCTTGCTCGCCGACATTCGCGGCCAGCGCATGGAAGAATTCGAAGCGGCGGTGAAGGCGAAGCAGGATCCTGAATTTCTGAACGCAAAGAAACCGCAGAAGCATGCCGACGATGGCGATTATCTCGTCTATATGCCCGACGAGATTGCGCCACGGATCTGGCCCAGCACCGGTCCGACTGAAAAGGAGCGGAAACAGACCAGCATCATCTCGGCGGGGACACCGGGCGAGCGGGTGCTGCTGAAACTTGTGGTGGTGCCGTTTGCGAATGTAGGCAAGTCCACCCTGGTTCTGGACGATCTCAAGGGGCCGGGCAGCATTCCCGCCACCAGCATCAACGGACTCTTCAAAAACTACCGGTTTTTTTACCGGTTTGAAGGCAAATATCTCGAGATGGGCGAATCGGCACTGCTGCCGTCGCTGACGCTGAACCTGGAAAAAGGCGTCACGGAGGTTTTCTGCCTGTGGCTGAAGGTGCCGGAGGATGCCGCGGCCGGCATCTACAAAGGGACGTTCACATTCAAGCCGGAAAAGGGGAAGAGCACGGATGTTCCGGTCCAGTTTGAAGTATACCCGTTCACGCTGGAGAAAGACCTGCCGGTTTCCTACACCATGTGGACTTCCTGCGGGTATTTTCTGCCGTTCACTTCTCCCGACATGAAGCGCAAGATCTTGAAGGACCGCCTGCTGGTGGAACGCGAGATGGGGTTCACCACGGTGGAGGTTCCCTGTCCGGTGGTCAAAAGCGCCAAAGGCGGGAAGGCAACCATCGCGATCGATGCGGTGCCGTACGAAGTGGCGAAGGAAGTTGGCATGGGCAAACGTCCCGAACAGGGGCTCTATGTATCCAACTTCATGGGCGGAGCAGGTCGAGGACTGGCAGCGGCGCTCGGGGCAGGCAGCGGGCCGGGCGACGAGTTCAAAAACCCCGAGTTCAAGACGTACCTGAAAGATGTGATCGCCCAATTCAAGGCGTTCAT
>JBAXAT010000027.1:0-9611 GCA_037142335.1 Verrucomicrobiota bacterium
TTCGGCGCCAAGATCCTGTTCGAGGACGTGACCACGACCTTCAACCCGGGTCGTACCGGCAAAGTCCACGTAGGCTTCATCGATTACCACCACGCCGTCCATTGCCTCGACGATTCGTTGCAATTCGACCTTAGGCAACCACACACCGCTTGGTGCATTCGGCTGCGTAATGAACAACAGCTTTACGCCGGCTAGTTTCGCCAACTCAGCCCGTTGCGCCGAAATTTGAAAGTTGTCATCGAGTGGGAGTTCGACCTTCTGGGCACCTTGGATATTAGCTAGAACTGGATACAGTGAATAGCTCGGCCAGAAGTATGCCAGCTTTTCGCCTTCGCCACAAAACGCGCGCACGCATAAATTTAAAATATCGTCACACCCGTTGCCGACGATAATCTGCCCAGCATCGAAACCAAATTGCTCGCCGAGTTTTTGTCGAAGCGTTTTCGCGGTCGGATCAGGATACAACCGGAGTCGGTCATCCAGCGCCGCACGCAAGGCCGTGTTAACTCCCGGCGCTGGCGGATACGGATTTTCGTTTGTGTTGAGCTTGATGAGGCCTGGCACTTGCGGCTGTTCGCCGGGCACGTAGCCGGTCATTTGCTCGATTTTTTTTCGTGCGTAACTCATTTTAATCGAATCCGCGCTGAGGCACCGTGCGCTGTTAAGCCTTCAACATCGGCAAATGCTTGTATTGCCGGTAACGATTTTCGCAGCGCGGCCGGTGTGTATTCGATAAGGCTGGTCCGGCGCAGAAATTGGTCGACGGTCAAACCGGCAAACGCCGCACCGGCACCACCGGTTGGTAGCGTGTGGCTCGGCCCGGCAACGTAATCACCCACCACCGTCGGCGACAACGGCCCGAGGAAAATTGCGCCGGCAGTGGTCAGTTTTTTCGTCACACTAGCCGGATTTTTGGTCATGACTTCGAGATGTTCCGGTGCAAACCGGTTCGCAATAGTGACCGCTTGAGCGAGATTTTGAGCCAAGACACACACCGCGCCTTTCGCCAGCACGCGCTCGGTCAGGCTGGAACGCGGCAACACCGCCTGCTGACGTTCGAGTTCTGCCGGTAATGCTTCCAGCACACGCCGGGAAGTTGTCACCAGCCAAACGCGCTCTTCGCCGGAGCCGTGTTCGGCTTGTGCGAGAATATCGGCGGCGATGAATCGCGGCTCGGCAGACTCGTCGGCAAGAATTAGAACTTCGCTTGGCCCGGCCAGCAAATCCACCGCCACGCGCCCAAATAGCAATTTCTTTGCGGCAGTGACGTAGGCGTTGCCGGGGCCGAATACTTTCAAGACCGGCCGAATTGTAGCTGTGCCCAGTGCCATAGCGGCAATGGCTTGGGCGCCGCCGATCCGGTAAACCTCCGTTGCGCCGGCCACGCCGAGAGCGTAGAGCAAATCCGGATTCGTACTTGGCGTGCACGCCACGATTTCTTTGCAGCCGGCAACTTTCGCCAGCGTAATCGTCATCAGCGCGGTCGAAGCCAGTGGCGCGGTACCGCCGGGGATGTAGATACCAACCCGACGGATTGGATCAAATTTTTCGCCAACGCGCGCGCCTTGAGTGTTGCGCATTGTCCATGCCATCGGTAATCCACGGCGGGCGAACTCGGCAATATTTCGGTTTGCCACCGCAATCGCTTTGCGGAGCGCGACGTTGCCGGTGGTGCGCGGTGGTGTGATGCGTAGGTCGCAGGTAGTGAGTTTAATTTTGTCGAATCGTTCAGTGAGTTCCAGCACGGCGGCATCACCACGGGTTGCCACCTCGCGAATGACATTGCGGACACGGTCTTCGATTTTTGAGTCGAAGAGACTGTTGACCGCTAGCGCGCTGGTGAGCGCGGCGTCGAAATCAGATTGGTCGTACCGGATCGTTTTCATAGCCAAGCGCCGGTATCCTACTGAATCAGTCGGCAAGTTTCGATATGAAAAAATCCGCACCGCCATTCCGGCAAACTGCGCTGGTGTTACTGGCGCGGTTTGGCTAGTATCTACCGACTATGACGAGCCAAGAGATTCGCCAATCGTTCCTAAATTTCTTTCGCGAGAAACAGCACGCCATCGTGCCGTCGGCATCGCTGTTGCCGGATTCTCCGAACTTGCTATTCACCAATGCCGGCATGAATCAGTTTGTGCCGATCTTTCTCGGGCAGGCCAATTGCCCGTACACGCCAGGCCGCGCGGCCGACACGCAGAAGTGCATCCGCGCCGGTGGCAAACACAACGATCTCGAAGATGTTGGCATTGATACCTATCACCACACCTTTTTCGAAATGCTCGGCAACTGGAGCTTCGGGAATTATTTCAAACGCGAGGCAATTGAGTGGGCATGGGAACTGCTCGTCAACCGGTGGGGGTTTCCGCCGGAACGGCTCTACGCCACGTACTTCGGCGGCGACGACAAAACTCCGGCCGACACGGAAGCGAAAGAACTTTGGCTGAATTATCTGCCAGTCGATCACGTCGTTCCCGGCAATCGGAAAGATAATTTTTGGATGATGGGTGATACCGGCCCGTGTGGCCCGTGCAGCGAATTGCACATTGACCTCACGCTCGATGGTAAAGGCGGGGCGCGGTTGGTCAACGCCGGCACACCGCAGTGCATTGAGATTTGGAATTTGGTATTTATCCAGTTTAACGCCAATCCCGACGGCCGGTTCAGCATGTTGCCGTCCCGGCATGTGGATACCGGCATGGGTTTTGAGCGCGTAGCCGGCATCATGCAGTGCACGGCCGACTTCACGGATTTCACGCGCACGATCTCCAACTATGAGAGCGACGTATTCACGCCGATCTTCCGCCGGTTGGAGGAATTGAGCGGCAAGAAATATGCCTCGACCCTGCCGGGAAAAGAGGACATCGCCTTTCGCGTTATCGCCGATCACATCCGGTGCCTGAGTTTTGCCATCGCCGACGGCATCGTGCCCTCGAACGAAGGCCGCGGCTACGTGTTGCGCCGCATTTTGCGCCGCGCCGTCCGGTACGGTCGCAACCTCGGTTTTCACGAGCCATTCTTTTACAAACTCGTGGAGGTGGTGGTGGATAATTTCGCCGACACCTTCCCAGAACTGCGCCGCAACCGGGACCGCATCCAAGCAACGTTGCGCGCAGAGGAGGAAAGTTTTAACCGCACGCTTGACCGAGGTCTTGAATTATTTGAAGCGGCAGTGGCCGGCTTGACGACAAAAACATTTCCGACCAACGAGGCGTTCAAACTCTATGACACATACGGCTTTCCGCTTGATCTCACCGAGTTGCTGGCGCGCGAACGCGGCTTAACCGTTGACTCGACTGGTGTCGAGAAGTTGATGGAAGAGCAACGCCAGCGCGCCCGGCAAGATCACGCTAAAAAGAAGTCGGTGGTCACGGTTGAGAGCGAAGGATTGCAAGTTGAGCCGACTAAATTCCTCGGCTATGACAATCTCGAAGCCGAAGTCGTCGTGGAAGTGGTGTCGCCGGTGGAATGTGAGTTTAGCATCATTTTCGATCAGACGCCGTGTTACGCCGAGATGGGCGGGCAAGTCGGCGATACCGGCTTGATTCACGTGCTGGGGCATGACCGGAGCGAGATTGGCCGGTTACAGGTGCTCGATACGCAGAAACAGGGCGAGCTTTTTGTCCATCGGGCGGAATTAGTGGCCGGTCGCGCGCCGGAAGTCGGTGAGGCAGTACGCGTGGCGGTGGACGCGGAACGGCGCGCCAACATACAGCGGCATCACACGGCGACGCATCTGTTTCACTGGGCATTGCACGAGGTCGTCAGCAAAGAGGCCAGGCAACGCGGTTCACTCGTCGCGCCGGACCGGTTCCGGTTTGACTTCAATCATCCTGAAAAACTTTCGGACGCACAGCTTGCGGACATCGAACGCTTGGTGAATGAGCGCATCAAAGCTAACGAGCCGGTCTACTGGTGCGATGTATCGTTTGCCGAAGTGCAAAAGAATGCCGGTATCCAGCAGTTCTTTGGCGAGAAATATGGCGACGTCGTCCGCGTACTCCAAGCCGGCGGCCGTGCTGGTAAGTTTGATGGATTCTCGATGGAATTATGTGGCGGCACACACGTCCGAAATACCGGCGACATCGGTTTGTTTAAGATTATGCGTGAATCCGCCATCGCCGCCGGCATCCGCCGCGCGGAAGCGGTTTGCGGCAAATTTGCGATAGAATTTATCGAACAGCAGAAAGCCGGCGCAGCCGCGGAAGCCGAGCGCGCGAAAGCGTTTGAACATGAAAAACAACTTGCCAAGCAACGGCAGGCGGAGATGCAGTCCAAAGCGCCGGCAATTGCCGAAGAATTGCTCGGCAAGCTGCAAGGTAATCTGCTCGTTCACAATTTCGGCGAGGCTGACGCTAATCTGTTGCGCGCCGTCGTCGACGCGATGAAGCCGAAGCTGACGAGTGCCGTGGTGGTGTTCGGCGGTGCGGCCGACGGCAAAGTGTCACTGATTTGTTACGTTACACCCGATCTCGTGAGCGCTGGTAAGAACGCCGGTAAGATTGTCGGCGAGATTGCCAAGCAATGCGGTGGTGGCGGCGGCGGTCGTCCTGAACTGGCAACTGCCGGTGGAAAGCAACCGGAGAAACTGGCCGGCGCACTCGCGGCAGTGAGGATTTAACTATGCTCGACATTAAATTGATTCGTGAAAATCCAGAATTGGTAAAGCAACGTTTGGCGATGCGCGGTCGCGGCGACGAGGCGCGAGTTACCGAGATTGCCGCGTTCGATGAGAAGCGGCGCAAGCTGGCGACGGAGAGCGATGGATTGAAGGCGGAGCGCAACAAGGTGAGCAAGGAAATCGGTGTTGCGAAGTCGAAAGGCCAAGATGCCGGCCCGGCGATGGCGGCGATGAAGCAGGTCGGAGATAAGATCGCGGCGCTCGACCAGGAAATCGCAGCGGTCGAGGCGCAGTTGCAAGGTGTGTTATTGGTGATTCCAAATCTGCCGCACGAATCGGTGGTGGGCGGCAAGGATTCAGCAGACAACACAGAAGTGCGACGGTGGGGGACGAAGCCGGAATTCGCTTTTCAGCCGAAGCCGCATTGGGAAATCGGCGAGAAACTTGGGATTCTTGATTTTGCGCGGGCGGCGAAGATTTCCGGCAGCGGATTCATTCTCTACAAAGGTGCCGGCGCGCGGTTGGAGCGGGCGCTGATTAATTTTTTACTCGATCTGCATACGACGCAACACGGTTACACGGAAGTCTTCCCGCCGTTTTTGATCAAGCGGGAGGCGATGATTGGGACCGGCCAGTTACCAAAGTTCGAGGAGGATATGTACCGGCTGCGCGATGATGAACTTTATCTCGCGCCGACCGCCGAAGTGCCGGTGACCAATATCCATCGCGACGAGATTTTGAAGGAAGAGCAGTTGCCGATGTGCTACTGCGCTTACACGCCGTGCTTCCGCCGGGAAGCGGGCGCGGCCGGTAAGGAAACGCGCGGCATGATTCGCGTCCACCAGTTCGACAAAGTTGAGATGGTCAAACTGACGAAACCGGAAACCAGCTACGACGAATTGGAAAAGATGGTAGCCAACGCCGAGAAAGTGTTGCAGTTGCTCGGCCTGCATTACCGGGTGGTGTTGCTCTGCACCGGCGACATTGGATTTTCGTCGGCGAAAACCTACGACATCGAAGTCTTGGCACCGGGTCAGAACGCTTTTCTCGAAGTGTCGAGCTGCTCGAACTGCGAAGATTTTCAGGCGCGCCGGGCGAATATCAAGTTTAAGGACGCGGCCGGCAAGAACCGGTTTGTACACACGCTCAACGGCAGCGGCACGGCGTTGGCGCGGTTATACGTCGCGCTACTAGAAACCTACCAGCAACCCGACGGCAGCGTGAAGTTGCCGGAAATTCTTGCGCCATACATGGGCGGGAAAACCCATCTGACCGCTTGCTAGCCAAACTCAAATCAGTTCTCAAGAATCCAGTGGCGCCGTTGCTCGCAGGCGTTTCCGGTGGTGCCGATTCAGCGGCGATGCTCGACGCGCTTGTCCGACTTGGTTACCGGCCGCACATCTGTCATCTTAATCACCGGTGGCGCGGCGTGGCCAGCGACGCGGATGCCGAATTCGTCCAACAACTCGCCATCAAATACGGTTTACCGGTGACAATTGAAGTACGCAAAGTGGCGCACACCGAGGCGGCAGCGCGACAGGCTAGGCATTTTTTTTTCGAGCGCGTTGCCAAAAGAACCGGAATTGCCACGCTTGTGTTGGCACACACGGCAGATGATCAAGCCGAAACTTTTTTACTCCGGTTGCTGCGCGGTGCCGGGTTAACCGGTTTGGCCGGCATCTGGCCGGACCGTCAAATCGGAAAGCTGCGTGTTGTGCGACCGATGTTGGATGTGAGCCGCCAAGAAGTGCTCCGGTATCTTGCCAAGCGCAAACTGAAACACCGGGAGGATGCCAGCAACGCAGACCGGCGCTTCTTGCGGAACCGGGTCCGGCATGAATTGTTGCCACTATTGGAGCGCGAGTTCAACCCTGGTATTCGTGGCATACTGCGCCAGACAGCGGAGATTATGCGCGCGGAAGCCGGCAAGGAACCGTCGGCTACCCAGCGTCGTGCGATTCGCCAGCAACTCGGCAATCTCAGTTTCCGTCAAGTCGAGGAAATGCGGAAACAGTTACCGGTTGCGCCGCCGGTAAGCCGCGCCACCAGTAGTAGCCGGCACAAGAATGAACGATTTGACGCGGACGCACTGGGTGACCAGTTCACCATCCGCACATGGCAACCCGGTGACCGGTTTCAACCATTGGGGATGAAGGGCGAGAAGAAGCTGCAAGATTTTTTTGTGGACGAAAAGATTCCGCGACAGGAACGAAGCCGGATATTGTTGCTGTGTGCTGCGGATGGACAGATTGCGTGGGTAGTTGGTCACCGGATTGCTGAACCCTTCAAGGTGACCGGGCAGACGCGGCGAGTGTTGACCATCAGGTTTGATGGTTGACAAGCTCGGCGCGGGGCGAGTATTGGCTATTATTTATGGCTTCTGACGGAAACAAGCGGGTGCAAGTTAAGTTGGGTGAGCGAAGTTACGATATTCTTATTGGTCGCGGACTGATCAAGCAAGCGGCAACTTATTTTACTGCGGCAAAACTTGGCAAACGCGGCATCATAATCACAGACACAACGGTCGAGCCATTATATGCCGGCAAGTTGGTGGCGTCGCTGGAGGCCGGCGGTTTTGCGGTCAAAGTCTTGACGATACCGGCAGGTGAATTATCAAAATCACTCCGGCAATCGAACCGACTATTGGAAAAATTGCCGAGCTTGGGTCTTGACCGGCATTCATTCGTGGTTGGGTTGGGCGGTGGTGTGGCGGGTGATTTGGCCGGCTTCGTGGCCGGGACTTATTTGCGCGGGCTGCCGTTTGTGCAAGTGCCAACGACCTTGCTGGCGCAGGTTGATAGTTCAGTCGGCGGAAAGACCGGTGTGAACCTGCCGCAAGGAAAAAATCTCGTTGGCGTGTTTCATCAACCGCGCTTGGTATTGGCTGATACAGAGGCGGTGGCGACATTACCGGAACGCGAATTGCGCGCCGGTTTTGCCGAGGTGATTAAGACCGGGGCAATTTTCGACGCAAAGTTTTTCGGCTGGCTGGAGAAGAATTCCCGGCGCGTGTTGCGCCGGGAACCGGCGGCGTTGGCGGAGACGGTGCGCCGGTGCTGTGAAATCAAAGCGGCGGTTGTCGGAGCGGACGAACGCGAAGGGGGTTTGCGTGCGATTTTAAATTTTGGCCATACCATTGGCCACGCGATGGAAGCGTTGGCGGATTATACCGGGCTGTTGCACGGCGAGGCGATTGCGATTGGGATGAATTGCGCCGCCCGGTTGTCGGTGCGGCATGCGGGATTGCCGACGGCGGAGGCGCAGCGGATTGTGAAGTTGTGCCGGGCGAGCGGTTTGCCGGTGCTCGTGGGCGAGGGCTATAATTTATCGGCCATGCGCGAGGCGATGCGCTTGGACAAGAAAGCGGTCAGCGGCCGGTTGCGGTTCGTGTTGCTGAAGCGGATCGGCAAGGCGGTAGTGAGCGATGCGGTCACGGATGAGGACATTGAGGAGGTCATGAATGAGTGCCGTTGATGAGAATATCGTTCGTGAGTTTTTTGAGCTGCACGGATTTTTGGTTTGCCAGCGGCGCAAGTACATCGTGCAAACGCGGCAGAAGACCGGTAACGAAGAAGTAGATTTGATTGTATTGAATCCAGTGGCGACGCTGCCGGAGACGCCGCTAGATTTTGAAATTGCACCTGCCATGCTCCGGTCGGTGGCACGCGCGGTAGTGGCGGTGAAGGGCTGGCACACGGAAGTATTCGCGCCGGGGTTGCTCACGCACCAGCCGAAAATCTTCCGATTCGTCGAGCCGAAAGCCGTCGAGGAAGCGCGCCGGTTAATCGGCGCGGACGGGCTGTTAAAGATTTTGGTGATTCCCGGTTTACCGAGAGACGCGAAGATGCGCGACCGCAGTATCGAATTACTGCGGGAGAAAGGCGTGGATGGAGTGATTTCATTCCGCGCGATTTTGCAGGACTTGCTCACCAGTGTAAAAACCAATCGTAATTATGAGAAATCTGATTTGCTGCAGATTTTGCGGTTGCTGAAAAATTATGATTTAGTGAAAGAGCCGCAGCTTGAACTCCGGTTGCGCAGGAAACCGTGACGTCGCGCGAAGCCTATATTGCGCTCAATCTAATTGACGGCGTCGGGCCGGTGCGGGTGCGCGCATTGCTGGATAAGTTTGGACAACCGGAAAATATTCTCGCCGCAAGTCGGTCTGAACTTCAGCAGGTCGATGGTGTCGGTACTGACACCGCCGGTAACATTGCAGATTGGCGTTCCGGGATTGATCTTGATGCGGAATTGAGCCAGATTGAGAAAGCTGGTGTTAGTGCGGTGACGCGCGCCGACGATAATTATCCGAAAAATCTCCGTGAGATTTACGATCCGCCGTTGGTGTTGTACGTGCGTGGAACGTTGACGGAACGCGATGCGTTAGCCATCGGAATTGTCGGTTCCCGGCGCACGACGTTATACGGGCAGGAAATGTCGCGCAAACTTGCGTACCAACTCGCGCGCGTCGGCGTGACTGTGGTGAGCGGTTTGGCACGCGGGATTGATACAGCGGCGCATGCCGGTGCATTGCAGGCGAAAGGACGGACAGTGGCGGTGATTGGTTGTGGAATTGATACGATATATCCGCCGGAAAACAAAAAACTCGCAGATGAAATCGTGGCGAAGGACGGGGCAGTAGTGAGCGAATTTCCATTTGGCGTGCCGCCGGACCGGCAGAATTTTCCGATGCGGAACCGAATTATCAGCGGTTGGTCGCTCGGCGTGGTGGTGGTGGAAGCGAATTTGAAAAGCGGGGCGTTAATCACTGCGAAGCAGGCAATGGAGCAAGGGCGGGAAGTGTTTGCGGTGCCGGGCCGGGCGGATTCTATATTGTCGCGCGGAACTAACCGGCTAATCAAGGACGGCGCGAAGTTGACGGAAGATGCCGAAGATATTTTGACCGAGTTTGAGTATTTATTGCCGAAGCGCGAAAAATCAGATGATACCGGTCAAGCGGCACGGCCGGCGTTGCAATTCACCGAGCATG
>JBAXAT010000028.1:0-9531 GCA_037142335.1 Verrucomicrobiota bacterium
ACCTTATCCAAATCCTCTTAGAACTTAAGCGGAATGGATTAATCACCAGCCGCCGTGGTAAGGACGGCGGATACGTACTAGCCAGATCGCCTCGCGAAATCAGTCTCGGGGACGTCTTGCGGGCAATTCATGGTGCGGTCTTGGATTTGCCACATTTAACTGATGCCGCCTGCCCGGAGGAAATCAAACGCGCTTGGCGACGGCTTAGGACGGCAACAGAACACGAGGCCGACAGTATTACCTTTGATCAGGTTTGCGCCGAGGCGCGCCACCCAGCATTCATGTATCACATCTAACATGAAATTCACCTCTGAACAAATTCACGGCCTAGCCGGCCAATTTGACGACCACGAACCCCTCGACATCCTCCAATGGGCGGTCGACCAGTTTGCGCCGCGTCTGGCAATTTCTACGGCGTTCGGGCCAGACGGGCTTGTGATTATTGACATCGCCCAGCGCAAGGTCACGCCACGGATTCCGGTCTTCACGATTGACACCGGCTTTCTCTTTACTGAAACCAACGACCTTATTGGGAAGATTGAGCGCGAATACAGCATGACGATCGAACGGTTGCGGCCCGCTGAAGTGCAAACTGCAGCCGCCGGCCCGGAACTTTACCGCCGCGATTCCAATCAGTGCTGCTATTTGCGCAAGGTTTTGCCACTCCAGAAAAAACTACCGGAACTTGATGCTCTGGTGACTGGCCTACGCCGGTCACAATCAGCCACGCGCGGAGATACACCGATTTTGCAACTCCAGGAAACCCCGACCGGCCACCAATATGTGAAAATTAATCCGCTCGCGACTTGGACAGAAGAACAAGTCTGGTGGTATATCGTCAGTCGGCAGTTGGACTACAATCCGCTTCACGACCGGGGCTACGCCAGTATTGGTTGCACACCGGATTGCTGCACCCGTCCAATTGCTGATGGCGAACACGAACGCGCTGGCCGTTGGGCCGGCACCGCAAAAAAAGAGTGTGGGCTACACACTTTCGCGGCTAATATTTGAGTTGAATATGGATCATCTAGACAAATTAGAAAATCAAAGCATTTACATTATCCGCGAAGCATTCAACAAAATCGAGCGGCTCGCGATGTTGTGGAGCGTCGGCAAAGATTCGCAAACGCTGATTTGGCTAGCCCGCAAAGCATTCTTCGGTCACGTGCCGTTTCCGTGCGTGTTCATGGAAACAAGCTTCGATATGCCGGAGCTGATCGAACTGCGCGACAGACTCACAAAAGAATGGCAACTCAACCTGATCATCGCTCGCAACGATGAAGCCATCGCCGCCGGTATGAACCACAAACAGGGCCGCGTTGTCTGCTGTTCTGCCTTGCTGAAAGAAAATCTCAAAAAAATCGTCGCGAAGGAAAACTACGGCGGTCTTATCGTGGGTGTTCGCCGTGATGAAGATGCAACGCGTGCTAAAGAGCGCTACTTCAGTCCGCGCGACAAAAACATGGAGTGGAACGTCGAAGACCAGCCGCCTGAACTCTGGGATCAGTTCAATACTGACATGGCCGGCGGCACACACTTGCGCGTTCATCCGTTGTTACACTGGACGGAGATGAATATTTGGGAATATGCCCAGCGCGAGAAGATTCCAAATGTCCCGCTCTATTTCGCCAAAAACGGCAAACGCTACCGGTCGCTCGGCTGCGTACCGTGCACGTTCAACACCGACTCGTTAGCGGACACCTACGACAAGATCCGTGAAGAGCTTCGCACCACCAAAAAAAGCGAACGCAGCGCCCGCGCCCAAGACCAAGAAAGCGAAGACGCTTTTGAAAAGCTCCGTCGCGACGGCTACATGTGATTTCTATGCAACCATCTGAACAACTTAAAATCGTCATTGTTGGTCACGTCGACCACGGCAAGTCCACGCTCGTTGGTCGACTATTTCACGATACCGGTAGCTTACCAGATGGCAAGCTCGATAAAATCAAAACCTCGTGCGAGAAACGTGGGATGCCGTTTGAGTGGGCATTCCTGATGGACGGCCTCCAAGCCGAGCGCGACCAGAACATCACCATCGACACCGCGCAAATCTGGTTCCGCACTCCCAAACGGCAGTACGTCATCATTGATGCGCCCGGCCACAAAGAATTCCTAAAAAACATGGTGACCGGCGCCGCTAACGCCCAAGCGGCACTTCTCCTCATCGACGCTAACGAAGGCGTCCAAGAACAATCGCGCCGGCACGGCTTCCTACTCTCGCTGCTTGGCATCAAACAGATTGCTGTCGTCGTCAATAAAATGGACTTGCAGGGGTACCGGCAAGATGTATTTCAAAACATCGAGCGGGAATACCGGGCATTTCTCAGTCAACTCGGCGTCACACCAGAACTTTTCATCCCGATTGCTGCGTACCACGGTGAAAATATCGCGAAACCAGCCAAGCAAATGCCGTGGTACACCGGTCCAACAGTCCTCGCCGCGCTCGATCAATTCGAGGTCGCGCAACCGGAAAAAAATCTACCACTGCGATTTGCAGTTCAAGATGTCTACCGGTTCGATGCCCGCCGAATCCTGGCCGGCCGCATCGAATCCGGCACGCTCAAAGTCGGTGACACAATCTTGTTTTCACCGCGCAACAAAATCAGTCACGTCAAAAGCATTGAAGCGTGGCCCGGTAAAGGGCCGGACTCCGCCAGCGCCGGTGAGTCCATCGGCATCATGCTAGCCGAACAGATTTTTGTCGCACGCGGCCAAATTGGCTCACACGAAGTGGATGCACCAATCGAGAACGATGTGTTCAACGCCAAGCTGTTCTGGCTTGGCCGGCAAAATCTCGAAATCGGCCGCAAGGTCAAACTCAAACTCACCAGTACCGAAGTCGAATGTCACATCCAGTCCATCGAAAAAATTATCGATGCCTCGACGCTGGCTGAGGTTGATATCAAAACCCGACAACACATCGCCCGCAACGATGTCGCTGAGGTAACTATCCGCACCAAAACACCGATTGCATTGGACCGATACGACCGCATCGTCCCAACCGGCCGCTTCGTCATTGTTGACAATCGTCAGGTTTGCGGCGGCGGGGTCATCCCCAAAGGTGAATATCCCAACCGCCGTGATGTGTTGTCTGGCGTGAAGAGCCAAAATATTTTCTGGTCGAAGGGCAATATCGACCGAGCCGCCCGTGAGCGACGCAACCGGCACAAAGGCGCGATCATTTGGCTGACTGGCCTCAGCGGCGCCGGTAAGTCCACCATCGCTGCCGAGCTGGAACGCGAATTGTTTGCAATGGGCTTGCACACCTACATTCTCGACGGCGACAATGTCCGTCACGGCTTAAGCGCCAATCTCGGGTTCAGCCCCGAAGACCGAACAGAAAACATCCGGCGTGTCGGCGAAATGGCGAAGCTAATGATGGATGCCGGCGTAATGGTCATCACGGCGTTTATTTCGCCGTACCGGGACGATCGCCGGTTAGCGCGGTCGCTTGTGGACGAAAATGATTTCATCGAAGTCTACGTCAACGCCCCGGTCGCCGTTTGCGAACAGCGCGATCCGAAGGGTCTTTACAAAAAAGCGCGGGCCGGCAAGATTGAAAACTTTACGGGTGTCAGCGCGCCATACGAGGCACCGGAAAAACCGCAAATCACCGTTCACACCGACCAGCAATCTGTTGCCGAATGCGTCACACAAATTATTGACCATTTGAAAGTCGCACATATCGCCCAAGATTTTTCGATTTGAGCGAGTCGCTGGATGCGGTAATATACCGGCATGACGCAACCACCGAATCCATCTGGTTTGGCCATCGTCGTTTGTGATCAAATCATCGAAGACAAATCCACCGGCAAGAAATCGCTGATTGGCATTTTTAATAACATCGCCAGCCAGACGTTTCCGTGCCGGCATCCTGCGTTGGGTGTATTCGTCTCACTCACCGAGGGCCACGGCACATACCAAGCCAAACTGCGCATCGTCAACGAAGAAACACAGGCACCGGTCGCCGATGTCAACGGCCAGATTCAACTGCCGGACGTACACGCTGTCGCAGAGCTTGTTTTTAATTTCATCGGTCTAGAGTTTCCGGAGCCGGGATTATACGCGATTGAATTTTATTGCGCCGATGCGTTGATTTTGGAGCGCCGCTTTCACGTCATGCAAGCCAATCCACCGCCCAAAGGCCCACCACCGCAAGAGCTGTAACCAGTTATGAACGCCCTGCAGAAAACGCTAACCTCTGTTATGTTAGTAGTAGCCATGATTACCAGCGCTTGCAAAGGTCAGCCGGCCGCCGCATCGCAACGAGTTCGCGAACCCGCTGTGGCCGGTCTGTTTTATCCGAAAGAGCCGGCAGCACTTTCGCAAACACTCGAACAGCTCCTTGCCAACGCCGTGCCGCAAACTTTGGAAGGCGACCTCCGCGCGTTGATTTGTCCGCATGCCGGCTACCAATTCTCAGGGCCGGTGGCTGCGTCAGCATTCCGGTTATTGCTGGGTCATGACTTCCAAACCGTCATGCTGCTCGCAGTCAGCCACTATGCCGCATTTGCCGGCGCGTCAGTCTCCGATGCGAACATTTACCGGACGCCGCTCGGCGATGTGCCGATTTCACCCAAGGCGGCTGCATTGGCCAAGCTGAAACCATTTGTGCTGGAATCGTGTTGTTTCCTGCGTCGGCCAGACTGGGCATCACAAGCATCACATCCGCTTCCTCCAACCGGCACAGACACGCCGGAAACGTGGGAACATTCTGGCGAAGTCGAAGTGCCGTTCCTCCAAAAGACTTTGAAAGATTTTTCATTAGTGCCGGTCGTGACCGGCGAAGTTGACCCGGCACAAATGGCACAGGCGCTCGCCACACAGTGGGACGACAAGACGCTCATCGTGGCCAGCACCGATCTAAGCCATTACCATCCAATCACTGAGGCGCGCACTCTCGACACCGCCACCGTCAACGCCATCGTCAACCTCGATATTGAGCGGATGCAGTCCGTCGGCGATGCTTGCGGCAAAACGCCGGTCTTGGCGTTGATGCATCTGGCAAAGTTAAAAGGTTGGCGCGCCAAGTTGCTCGATTGCCGTAACAGCGGCGACACTACCGGTGACACTCGTAGTGACGCTACTGTGGTCGGCTACGGCGCGATTGCGTTTTATGCACCGTCTCCGCAGACATTTTCCGCCGCCGAGCGCCGGCAACTACTCGCTTTTGCCAGGCAATCGTTGCGGAGCGCAGTAACTCGCAGCCCGACCGTCGAATCTAATCCCGCCGCTGTGCCAGAAAAATTCAACCCTCCGACCGGCTGCTTCGTCACGCTGACCAAACACGGCCAATTGCGCGGCTGCATCGGCCACATCATACCGCAGGTGGCGCTGCACAAAGCAATCGCGGACAACGCGCAAAGCGCCGCCCTACACGATGGCCGCTTCTCACCGGTCCAACCCGTAGAACTCGACCAGATTGAAATTGAAATTAGCGTCCTGACTGTGCCGGTAGAGCTGCCATTTAAGTCACCCGAAGATTTACTCCAGAAACTTCAACCATATCGTGACGGCGTGGTGCTGCAAATGAATGGCGACGGCGCAACATATCTACCGCAAGTCTGGGCACAGATACCGGACAAGGTGGCCTTTCTGAATTCCCTTGCCCAAAAAGCCGGGCGTGCCGCAACCGACTGGCGCAAGCCCGGCACGAAGATCTTTATCTACCACGTCGAATCTTTCAGCGAATCTGCTCTGTAACCAATCAGAGCAACGGCCGAACCGCAGCGAGCACTTGTTCCACTGATACCTGCTCCATACATTCCAGATGCGGCGTGTGCCGGCAGCGTGGACTCAGGCATGGTGAACATGCAATACCGGCGCGGAGGACACGATGTTGTTTGCCGTATGGGCCGGTTAGCGCCGGATCGGTCGGACCGAAAATCGCCACGACCGGAGTGCCGGCAGCCGCCGCAAGATGCATCGGACCACTGTCGTTGGTGATTACGACGGCGCAGCGCCGGTACACCTCGGTCAGCTGCGCCAAATCCGTCTGACCGGCAAGATTCCGACACGCCGGTGCGATGCTGGCAATACGTGCGGCTTCAGTCGCAGCGCCGGTTAAGATAATACGCGCGGCCGGTAACTGCCGGACTAATACCGCAAATCTATCATCGCCCCAAAACTTCGTCGGCCACCGCGACGCTGGATTAATGGCAATTGGCGCGGCAATCCCGGCGAGGAGCGCCGTGACGCTATGCCGGCAGGCGTTGGTAGTCCCAAGTGGGAATTCGATGGGTGCGCCCATATCGCAACCGAGATGCTTGGCGATTAGTAAGTTGCGGTCGACGGCGTGCGGACAGGTAACGGGAACGGTTTCGTTGTAAGCGAAGTATGCGCCTTCGCGGGCAAGGGGTGCGGCAAAACCAACGCGCCGCCGCGCGCCAGTCACGACGGAGAGCAAGCCACTGCGCAAGAGACCTTGAAAATCCACGACAAGGTTATACCGGTTTTGGCGAAGCCGTTTCACTAACGCCGGTAACTTGCGGTACTGATGCCGCGGAAACGGAATAATTTCATCGATGAGTTGGCAATTTTGCAGGAGCGAGGTGAAGTTGCTATTGACCAGCCACGCAAGGTGCGCGTCAGGATACCGGCGGCGGATGAGGCTGACAGCCGGCAAAGCATGGACGATGTCGCCCAGCGAACTGGGTTTTATGATTAACACGCGCATGCGACTTTACCGACCGAGTTGGAGGCGATCAGCAAGGGAGGGCGGCAGACCGGCGGCACGAATTTTTTTCTGTGTGGTGGCGACATCGTATTCCAGCCGGTGTAATTCGATAATGTTCTCTCGCAGGTCAAAGGTGACGTAGGAAGAGGCGGTTTGTCGGTCGCGCGGCTGACCAATCGAACCGACGTTAAGGAAGTATTTGCGTCCGACTTCAAGTTTGATGCGGGTGTACAAGCCAGCTTGGACGCCGTTGGGACCACGGACGAATCCGACAGGGACGTGGGTGTGGCCGTTGAAACAGACTTGGGTGCGCTGGTAGTTGAAGCTGGCACCGGCAGCGAGCTTGTCGAAGACGTAAGCCCATTTTTCCGGCAAATCTAGCGTGGAGTGAACAATAGTGAAACCGTGGACTTGTCGAGTGTATTTCAAGGTGCGCAACCAAGTTCGCTGATCTTCGGTGAGCTGGTTGCGGGTCCATTTGACGGCTTCTGCGGCAAGCGGATTAAAACCGTTCAGATCAACTTCGGCAGCGCAATACTCATCATGATTACCCATGACGGTCGGGCAATCTAGCTGACGGATGAGCTCGAGGCATTCGGATGGATTGGCGCCGTAGCCAACGATGTCGCCGAGACAGACGAAATGGGTACACTTCTGCTTCTGAGCGTTGTCCAGCACTACTTGGAGCGCTTCGAGGTTACTGTGAATATCACTGAGGACGGCAAATTTCATAGCGCAACCGGCTTTCTTGGAAATATCCGCACATCTACCGGTATGTCGAGCAGATTTTCGACGCGGCAAATTTCGCGCTGAATAATTGGGCGAGCATAGGCGTTGCGTTGCGGGTCATTTTCTTGCCAAAGTTTACACCAGAGTTGGTACGCCGCCGGTAAGTCGCCGGCCTTTTCCAAACACCGCGCGGCATCCCGGCCGATGTAATCTGGCGCATCCTGGTAAGTAGTCGCGGTGATGAAGTATTCCGCAGCCTTACGATACCGCGATTGTTGGCAATCAGGGTCGCCACCACAATCTGTTGCCAGTCGTTTGTAGTAAATCCAACCAAGTTTGTAATAGAGATCAAAACGGTTCGGGATATTTTGTAGGCCGCGTTCGAGGAATTCGCGACCACGGTCATGCCAGAGACGCTCCCGGCTGATGCCTTCAGCGATAGTTGCATTATTTGTGGCAGTGCGTTCGGCATAGGAAATATTCCACGCCATGTGCCATGCACCAACATCCCAGAAGAACATAGATTGTGGCTGGAGCTTAACGGAATTTTCAATGCATTCGCTCTGCTTAAACCATTGGCGTTGTTCCCAAAATCCCTGGCCGCGCAGCCAGATAAAATCTGCGGCGATTCCGCGAAATCCGGCCAGCAGCGCAATCGCTAAGCCTTGTCCGATTTGGTCGCGCATCTCACGCGTAACTGGCGCGCCACCGTATTTGAGCTGCCGGCGTTCAGTGAGGATTTGATCTTGCCACATACGCAGTCCAAGCGCCGGCGCGATGAGGAGTAATACCGCCAGCAGACGGTTACGCATCGGTCAAATCTCCCGGTTGGAAAAAATCAGATGCGCCGCGCCGACCACACAGCTCAAGTAGATGCCGCCGTAAGCCGCGACTTTGCCGACGTGCGTCCACGAGACCACGTTGCCTAGAATAACGTCGTCGGCAATATTGAATAGACCAAGATCCGGTAGCACGTTGAGCAGATAGGTTAGTAGTGTGTGGTCTTGCCATGCCGTTCGAGCTATTCCAACCATGTGACCTGCGAAAAACACCAGCAGCGTCACCGCAACATTAAACACCATCGATGTCGAAAACGTGGATACCAACAACGTAATCGCCGCCAGTAAACATAGCTTCACAAAAATCAACAGCACCGCCTTGACGATGTCTGGGGCAAACGCCTCAGCGCGAATTTTCGCGATTTGTTGCGTGAGTTGCTGCGAGTCAGCCGCTGCTGCTTGGTGAAAATTTTCAACCCGAACGGCTGACACTAATCGCGCCTCTTTGAACGCCAATTCTGCGCCGAACATCAACGACATTAGCAATACACTCACCAGCGTTAGTAACACCGTGCCAAAATATTTGCCGAGCAAAAACTCAACTCGCCGGACCGGCTTCGACAAGATCGTGTAAATCGTCCGGTTCTCTAATTCGTTCGGCAGCAACATTGCCGTGCCAACCACTGCAATTAACATCCCAATGACCGACAATGCACCAAAGCAGGTGTCCTTGATGGACTTCAATTCATAGCTCGCCGTCTGTGCGATATCTTCGCCCAGTGCGAATTGCGCGAAGAAACTAGCGCTCGCAATTACCACCAGCGCGAAGATGAGTAAAATATTGTACACCTTTTGCCGCAGCGACTCAGTAAAAGTATTGACGGAAATTTGCCAGATCCGTCTCACTGAAAATCCAACACGTTCAGTCATGGTGACCGGCTCCTTGTTTATCCTGTTTGACGGCGGCAAGGAACAATGCCTCCAACGTTGTTTGCGGATGTTCAACATTTATGATCGTACCACCGGCCAGACGCGCCGCGTCTTCAAGCTGTTGCCGGCCTGCTGCCGGTAAGCCTTCGACTGTAAAACTCAACCGGCGCTGATCGCTTATCAACTGGTTTACATCGCCTTCCAGAATCATTTTGCCGAGATTCAGAATGCCGACCCGGTCACAGACATCCTGCACCTGCGCCAGCAAATGCGAACTCAACAGCACTGTCTTGCCCATTTTTTTTAGCCGTCCAATCAGATCCCGGATATCCCGGCTACCAATCGGATCCACACCGGCCGTTGGCTCATCGAGCAGAAGTAATTTTGGATTGTGTATCAACGCCTGCGCCAAACCTA
>JBAXAT010000029.1:0-9364 GCA_037142335.1 Verrucomicrobiota bacterium
TGCGGCGGCCAGCCGGGATCTGGGCGTGCTGATTGACGACATGCTGGCGTTCTCGCGGATGGGCCGGGTGGAGGTGAGTGCGACCAGGGTTGAGTTGGACGCGCTGGTGCGGGAGACCCGATGCGAGTTGGAGCCGGCCGGGTGTGCGCGGAAAATCGTCTGGAAAATCCCGCCCTTACCGGCGGTGCATGCGGACCGGGCAATGCTCAAGTTGGCGCTGGCCAATCTGCTGGGCAACGCGGTGAAATTTACCAGCCCGCGTGACCCGGCGGTGATTGAGATCGGAATTGTGGATGCAAAAGTCAGCGCAGCGGGCGCAGAGCCGAAGACACCCGGCCTTGATGCCGGCCGTGTGATCTTTTTCGTGCGCGACAATGGCGTCGGGTTTGACCAGCAGTATGTCCACAAGCTCTTCGGCGTTTTCCAGCGGTTGCACCGGGCGGACGAGTTTGAAGGCACCGGCATCGGTCTGGCCAACGTGCAACGGATCATCGCCCGGCACGGCGGGCGCACGTGGGCCGAAGGCGCCGTGGGCAAAGGCGCGACGTTCTATTTCACGCTGAAGGCGAGCCAATGAATCAACAAAGGAATAGCCATGAATACTGAACTGAAACGCATTTTACTGGTGGACGATAGTCCCCGCGACGTCGAGTTGACGCTCGAGGCCTGGGCGCAAAACAACTTGGCCAATGAAGTCGTAGTCCTCCACGATGGCGCCGAGGCGCTCGACTATCTGTTTCGGCGCGGCCCATTTGCCGGCCGGCCGGCCGGCAATCCCGCCGTGGTGCTGTTGGATTTGAAGATGCCCAAGGTGTCCGGCGTTGAGGTGATCCGGCAGATCAAGGGCGACCCGCAACTCAAAGTAATCCCGGTGGTGGTGTTGACCTCCTCGCGCGAGGAGCAAGACTTGGTCAACAGTTACCAACTGGGCGTCAACGCTTATATCGTCAAGCCGGTCCAGTTTCCGTCATTTGTCGAGGCGGTGAAGTTGGTGGGCGCATTTTGGGCCGTAGTCAACGTGCCGCCGCCGGGCAGCGTGCGATAAACTCAGTCGGTAACGAATGGAGTGCGATGAATAAACCAGTCTTAATTCTGTATCTCGAAGACAATCCGCGCGACGCCGAACTGGTGCGGAACGAACTGTCGCGGACCGGCCTGACTTACGAATTTCAGGTTGCAAACTGTCGCGCAGAATACGAGGCAGCGCTGGCCGCGACGCAATTTGACCTGATCCTCTCGGATTTCTCCCTCCCCGACTACGATGGCCTGACCGCTTTGGCGTTGGCGCGCACAAATCAGCCTGACGTTCCGTTCATTCTGATCTCCGGCACATTGGCCGAGGAGCAAGGGGTGGACTGCTTGCTTAGCGGTGCGACCGACTACGTGCTCAAGCACCGGCTCAGCCGGTTGGTGCCGGCGGTGTTGCGGGCGTTGACGGAGGCCGCCGAGCATCAGAAGCGCCGGCAGGCCGAGGCGGCGATGGCAAAAGGGGAAACCGAGTTCCGGGCCATGTTTGAGATGGCCTCCATCGGCATGGCTCAGGCCGATCCGCAGACCGGGCAGTGGGTGCGCGTGAATCCGAAGATGTGCGCAATTACCGGTTACACAGAAGCTGAATTACTCCAGATGCGGATCACGGAACTCACGCACCTCTACGACCGGCAAGCGGATTCGGCGGCCTTCCAGCGGGTCGTGCGCGGCGAGGCGCCGGATTACCACATGGAGAAACGCTACCTTCGCAAAGATGGCGCGGTGGTCTGGGTGAATGTGAACATGACCGTCATCCGCGACGCGGCCGGCCAGCCGACCCGCACCATGGCGACGATTGAGGACATCACCGCGCACAAGCAGGCCGCAATCTATCAAGAAATGGGACTAACTGTCCTTCAGATCCTCAACATGGCGGATACTGTGCCGGATTTCATCCAGCGCGTTCTCGCCGTACTGAAAACGCAGACTGGGTTCGCAGCCGCGGGCCTTCGTCTGCAAGATGGAGAGGACTTCCCGTATTTCGTCCAGGAAGGTTTTTCCAAGGATTTTTTGCGGACGGAAAACACGCTGCTCGCGCATGAGCGGGACGGCAGGGTGTGCCGGGGGAAAGATGGCAAAGTCGCCTTGGAATGCACCTGTGGTCTGGTGCTTTCCGGTCAGACCGACCCGGCGTATCCGTTTTTCACAGCGGGTGGCAGCTTCTGGACGAATGATTCAATCTCGATACTGAAAATTCCGCCCGAACTGGATCCCCGGTTGCATCCGCGTAATCAATGCATCCACCACGGCTATGCTTCCGTGGCGCTGGTGCCGATCCGGAATCAGGAACGGATTATTGGGTTGCTCCAGTTAAATGACCGGCGGAAAGATTGTTTTACCCGTGAGACCGTGGAACTGTTGGAAGGGATCGCCGTACACATTGGCGCGGCGTTGCAGCGCAAACAGACGGAGGAAGAGTTGCGCCAGGCTCAACGCCAAGTCGTCGAGCATGAAAAACTGCGAGCGCTGGGGCAGATGGCGTCCGGCATTGCCCATGACTTTAATAACGCGCTGTCGCCAATCATCGGGTTCAGCGAGTTGCTCCTGGCGCATCCGGAGAAACTTGCGGACCAGCAGTTGGTGGTGAAATACCTGCAGCACATCAACACCTGTGGCACCGATGCGGCGCGGGTGGTGCGGCAGATGCGGGAGTTTGGCCGGCAGCACGTGACCGCTGAGGATTACCGGCCGCTCGACCTGAATAAGTTGATCCGGCAAACGATTGACCACACCGAACCGCGCTGGAGAAATCAGGCCCAAGCCGCCGGGCGCACCATTCAAATCGCGACGGACTTGTTCTCTGTGCCACCCATCGTCGGCGAGGAGTTCGCCATTCGCGAGCTGTTCACCAACCTGATTTTCAATGCCGTGGATGCGTTGCCGGCCGGTGGGACGATCACGCTGGGGACAATGCTGGACGGGCAACACTGGGTGCGATTGACGGTCAGCGATACCGGGACCGGGATGACGGAGGAAGTCCGGCAGCGGTGTTTGGAGCC
Organism: Verrucomicrobiota bacterium; assembly: GCA_037142335.1. Taxonomy (GTDB): domain Bacteria; phylum Verrucomicrobiota; class Verrucomicrobiia; order Palsa-1439; family Palsa-1439; genus CAINDI01. The sequence goes on from JBAXAT010000029.1 coordinate 3,030, forward strand.
GTTCTTCACCACCAAGGGCACCGAAGGGACCGGGTTGGGGCTGGCGATGGTGCAGGGCATTGTGCAGCGGCATGGCGGCATGATGGAAGTCAAAAGCCAACTGGATCACGGTACGACAATCATTATTCGCTTGCCGATTCCGCCACGCGAGAAGCCGCCGGCAGTTCCGCCCACGGTGTCCGCCTCGCCGCGGTCACTACGCGTACTGGTGGTGGACGATGAACCGCAACTCCGCGCCGTCGCCGAGGCGTGGCTGATTGTAGATGGCCATACGGTTGAAACTGTCGCGAGTGGTGCGGCGGCGTTGGCGCAGCTCGCGACCGGTAAGTTTGACCTAGTGATCACTGATAAGTCGATGCCGGAGATGAATGGCGAGCAATTGGCCGCCGCCATTCACCACGGCGTTACCGGTGTGCCGGTAATTCTGATGACCGGGTTTGGTGACCTGATGAAAGCCGCTGGCGAAATGCCGCCGCATATCAGCGCGATCCTAAGCAAGCCGATCACCCAAGTCTCAATCCGTGAAGCACTGGCCACGGTGTTTCCGGGGAAATAAGGCAGGAATTTATGGCGCGAATATTAGTCGTCGATGATGATCCCGTCGTGGCTGCGCTACTGTTTGAGACCCTGACAACCGCCGGTCATCAAGTAATTCTGGCGAACGATGTGGCGCTGGGTTTTGCGCTAACCCAGAGCCAGTCGCTCGACCTGGCGATAGTGGATATTGAGATGCCGGGTGAGCAGGTTGAGAAGCCGGATGCACTGCCAGCCGGGTTCGAATTGCTGCAACGAATCAAAGAGCATAACGCGTCCATTGCCGTCATCATCATTACCGGTGCCGCTTCCCAGGAGTGGGTCGTGGCGACGCTGCGTGGCGGGGGGCAAGACTTTCTTCAGAAACCATTCATTTCAGATGATGTCTTGAAGCGGGTCGTGGCCGCATTAGAGCAACAGAAAATTGCGTGGGCTTATTGAGCCGGCGGTTGGACAGCGAAGTCGTACAGAAGATGGCTATGAGTTTAATATTTCAAAACACTAACCGAGAATGTGAATTTCGGTTGCTTGCGACACTCCACGGAGCGCTTGTCCACCTCGCCGGACAAGCGCTGCCAGTCGCAAGCAACTGAGAGGCCAATCCCATGCGCACGGTGTTGGCCAAGGTGTTACTCAATTGATGAATGGGCATTGAAACGGCTGCCCAGCGGTCTTGGTTGCAACTAATCGGTACCGATGTCTTGAACCTGCACCGTCGAGGAGAGAAGTCAAAAGACCGAGGACGACGGGCCACAGCTCTCCCCAGTCACAACTTCTTAGCGCGGACGGGCGGCCGGTATGTGGCCGGGGTTTCGCGAACGACAGCGGGCTTGCCCGGTGCGACCAACATTGCCTTGCCATCCTGCCAAATCGCGAGCGGCCGGCCATCGCGCCGGTGTTCGACCACGACCTGAGCCACAGCTTCCTGTAGCGCAATCAACGCTTTGCGGGTCAGCGAGTTTTTGGGTCGGCTGGCGGTTTTCATCGGGTCATCTGTTAGTAGAGGTTAGCATCGTACGCCGCGCGACATTTATTCCTCGAAAAAGCATCTCCGGTAACTTGTTCACAGTGTTCCGTTCGGGCTTGCAGTCTACTCCCGTGCCTTGCCGGATGGAAACAAAAAGGCAATGCCGGCATGGCAGAATAAACTGCGGGCCACCTGACTGTCGCTGGGATAACTTGTTCGCTGACACAAGCACCGGCCGCATTGTTTACTGCTGGATTTCAAACACGGCGAAGGCACGATTGGAGAGGATGAGTTGGGCGTGAGGGAAAATGGCGGTGAGACTGGCTTTCAGCGCAGTATCGGTCCAGAGGTAGCGGACTTGAAAGTCGGCAGCGAGGCGGGGTAAATGTTGTGGCGGGATGCCGGTGGCTTGGATATGGGGGTGTTGATGCCAGTAAACCGTTTCGACTCCCCCATCGAGAGCGTTTGCATAGCCAAGGACGACACCGGGTGGTTGGTGGGCCAGTTGTTTAGCGAGGGGCTGCATCTGGGCGGTGAGTTCCTTGTGCGGGTTGTCAAAGGCGGCATACCGGGTAGTGGGTTGCCAGATATGAGCGCAGGCACTCCAGCCGAAGAGGCCAACCAAGCAGATGTAACCGAGGTGGCGGGCGCGGGGTTGGCCGCGATGGAGGTGGACGCAGCCTTTGGCCGCCAGCAGATAGGCAACCGGGAGCAAGGGGACAAGGAAGCGGAACTTGGCATTGGCCCACAACAAGACGACGACTGCTGCGCCAGCCACCGGCAACAAAAGAATTGTCGATTGATGACGGTTTTCCCGCCAGTGAGTCCGACAGCCAATCCAGAACGGGATCAGCCAGAATGGGCCGACTTCGTAGAGGAAGTAGAGACTGAATTCCCAAAGGCTTTTCCAGAACAGCCGCAAATAAACCGGCGCCAGCACGGCCAGCGGTTGCATGACGACGCGGTAGTATAGGCCTTTGTCGTCGGCAACAAACTGGAGTAGGCCCAGCTGGCTGAAGAGATGATTGGTGGAACTGGAATAGAACAGCCGGCCGAAGTGCTGCTGGTTCCACCAGAGCCATGGCAGGACGGTCAATAACCCGGTCATCGCGAAGATCAAGACCCCGCGCCAATTGACTTGGCCACGCCGCCGGTCTTGCAGCCAGAAATACAAAAACAGCACCGGCAAGAAGAACATTAGGCTGTGGATTTGCAAGGCGACGCCGCAGACGAGACCGGCAAATGCGTAACGGATTGGCGATTGCCGTTGTGCCGACAGGAACAACAAGCTGGCCAAGACTAGCAATAACGCCAAGACAATGTACGGACTGCCATTGGCAGAGAAATCCGTGAGCAACGGTGACAGCAAAATCAGCGCCAGTCCAATCAGCCGTTCTTCCATCGGCCATTGCAGACGGTTGACCAGCATTACGATGGCAATCAGCAGCAGGCTGCCGGTTACGGCGCATAGCAGTTTGAGAACGAAAAACGTGTCATCGGTTGCGAGCCAGCGCGCGACGCTGCCGCCCAAGAATGGCCACAGCGGCGGGTGTTGACTGGCCGGTGTATGCAGGACGCGATACGGAACCTGCTCCGTGAATTCGTACTTCAGGGGATAATCCAGCCGTTGGTGGCGGACGTATTCGCGGGCAGTCAGGGCAAAGAGATTCACATCGCCCGCCAGGCGGTCGTTCCAGAAAAAGGCGGCGATGCGCAGGCCAATCCCCAGCGCGACGGCAAAGATGAACAGCCACCAATAGATTTGTTTCATCCGATTGCGCCACAGCGTAGCATCTCTGACCGGTGATTTGCAAACTAGCGATTCATTTGCTAGCTTGCGCAAAATGGAATCTGGAATATGAGTTTGCTTCGCTGGCTCGGTCTAGCGCGGGTGATACTGGCGGGGTTATTATCCAGCGTCGCAGTCAGCACGGTGCACGCCTTAAATCAGCTCGTGCCGCCGCAGGCAAATGATCGCATCGCCATTATTGCCCCCCACCCCGATGACGAAGTGTTGGCGACGAGCGGATTAATCCAGCAAGCCGTGGCGGCTGGCGCGCAGGTAAAGGTGATTTATCTAACCAACGGCGATCACAATCAGGACAACTTTCGCCAATTCGACCGGCGTAAGAATCTCGCGCCCACAACCATACTCGGCCTCGGCGAACAGCGGCGCAATGAGGCGCTGGCGGCAATGCAACTACTCGGCTTGACAGAAAACGATCTGACGTTTTTGGGTTATCCGGATTGGTGGACGTTGCGCTTATGGCAGGATTATTGGGAGGATGATGAGTTGTTGTATAACAATGCGACCTGACCCAGCGTGCCAATGCGATGTGGAAGAAACAGCTGGCCGAGTACGAAGCCCCGGCCATGGACGTGGCGACTGACGAAGCCATTCTGGATTACGTGAATCGCCGCAAGGCTTCTTTCCCCGACTCCAACATCTAGTGAAGCCGGCGCTGGGCCGCCCCGAGCTGGCTTGCGCCCCCTCGGGGGGCAGCGAACCACGCGTAAGCGGGGAGCCGGGGGCTGGTTCCGCGCGTAAGATTGCAAGGCGCGCGGCCAGTGGGTTGTGCGCCTTTCTAATTTCAGGGATGGTATGGGTGTTAACAAGCTTCTGATTCCACTGGCTTCGCTGCTGAGTGGCCTGTCCCTGCTGGTCGTGGGCACCGGCTTAATGTTTGCCGCCATTGGTGCGCAGGCCGGTTCGGCCAAGTTCTCGGGCCTGGTCACGGGTCTGGTGATGTCGGCCTACTTTGCCGGCTTTGTCTACGGCACCTATGCCTGCCCCAAGATGATTCGCGCCGTGGGCCATATCCGCGCCTTTGCGGCATTGGCTTCGATTGCTTCGGCCTTGCCCATGTTCCACGCACTGTGGACCAACGCGTTGGCCTGGGGCGTGCTGCGCTTTATTACCGGTGTCTGCCTGGTGGGCCTGTATATCGTGGTGGAGAGCTGGCTCAACGTGGTGGCCACCACGGCGCAGCGCGGCAAAGTGTTTGCGGCCTACATGATGGTCAGCGGTGTTTCCATGGCAGCGGGTCAGTGGTTGATTCTGGTGGGTGACCGCTTTGGTTTTGTGCCCTTTGCCCTGGCCTCCATTCTGTTTTCGTTTGCGCTGATTCCTATCACGCTGACCCCTGTGAGCGAGCCCGAGGCCATGGAGGCACCCCGCTTTGTGCTCAAGGAGTTGTTTTACATATCACCTATTGGCGTGATCGGCACCATTGGCTCTGGCCTGCTCGGCGGCGCTTTTTACAGCCTGGGCCATGTGTTCGGGCAAGGTGTGGGCTTTAGCGAGCGCGGCATCGCCACTTTCATGGCGGCCACCATTTTGGGCGGAGCCGCTTTTCAGTGGCCTGTGGGGCATTTGTCTGACAAGCATGACCGGCGCCTGGTGCTGTTCTGGGTCTGTGCCCTGTGTGCCTGTGTTGCCGGGCTGGGTTTTTATCTGGCGCGCGAGTATGAAGACTCACTCATCTTTCTGGGCATCATTTACGGCGGCTTGTCCTTCACGGTATATGGCCTGAGCGTGGCCCACGTCAATGACTTGATCGAACCCGAAAAGGTGCTGGAGGTGAGCAGCGGCCTGTTGCTGATGTATGGCCTAGGCTCGACCGCGGGCCCGACTTTGGCAGGCATCGTGATGGATTGGTTGGGCCCTGAGTCGCTGATGCTGTACTTCGCCATCGTGTTGGGCCTGTTGGCACTCAGCGTCTGGATATTTGCGCCTTCGAAGTACTTCCATCCCGCCCAGAGCAGCCACAAGACCGACTACGTGTTGATGGGAAGCGGCTCTCAGGCGGTGCTGCAGATGGACCCGCGCCGCCCCGACTTTCAGGACAGCCGCCCGCCACCGCCGTTGGTGGATCCGGGGCGTTGAGCGGGGGTAGCGCAACCCCGGTTAGCAGCCTTGACTGGCATACTTCAAAGTGCTTTCATGTGGTGTTACCCAAAAGGAGAATCTCCTATGGCTGAACAGCAACCCGTATTTGACGCTGCGAAGTACAAAAACGCGCAGCGAGAGCAATGGAACAAGGACGGTGCCGCGTGGCGGCGCTGGACGCCTACGCTGGACCTTTGGTATGGAGAGCTCACCCGCCAGATGCTTGCCGAGGCCCACGTTCAGTCAGGACAACGCATTCTGGATGTCGCGGCCGGGGCTGGTGAACCAGCAGTCAGTGCCGCCGAATGTGTCGGCCCAAGCGGCTACGTGCTGGCCACTGACATTTCGGAGGGGATTGTTGAACTTGCACGCCAGGTCGCCCGCGAACGAGGCCTCAATCAGATTGAGACCCGCGCCATGGACGGAGAAAAGCTCGACCTCCCTGATGCTTCCTTTGATGCGGTGTTGTGCCGACTGGGTCTGATGTACATGCCGCACCCGGTGACCGCACTACGGGAGTGGCGCCGTGCGCTGAAGCCGGGCGGTTGGGTCGCAGTCGCTGTCTTTTCCATGCTGGAACGAAACGGTTGGGGCGCTCTGCCAGCCTCAGTCATCCGCCAGCGGGCGCAACTCCCGCCTCCCGTTCCGGGTCAGCCTGGCCCGTTCAGTTTGGGCGGTGTCGGTGTACTTGAGGAAGTATTTCGTCAGGCTGGATTTGCCAGCCCAAAAGTTCACGCTGTGCCGGTGCCTCATAGGGCGGTTAGTGCTGCAGATTACGTGCGGGTCGCCCGCGAGGCCTTCGGTGGATTCAATGCCATGATGGCAAATCTGTCCCTTCAAGAACGCGAGTCCGTTTGGAACGAAGTGGAGAGCTCGATGCGCAGATTCGAATCGCCAGCTGGGTTTGAGGTGCCGGGTGAGTGCCTTGTAGTTGCAGCCAGCAAC
>JBAXAT010000030.1:0-9297 GCA_037142335.1 Verrucomicrobiota bacterium
AGCCATCGCCGCCATCGACTACGGTGCGCAGGGCTTTTAGTTTTTGATCCATCCGACCGAGGTCTTCCACTTTTTCCGTTCCCGCGTCATACCGGAACAACCGGGTTTCCTGCGACGTGGCGAGATAGAACTTGCCATCGGCGCACCGCGTAATATCCCATAGCCAGTGCCCGGTCTGCGCCGTAACCCATACTTTGCCGGTCGATGGGTCGATCCGGCAGAGCGACCCGTCGCAACTGGTAACCAAGACGTGCCCTTCCATCGTGAACTCCAACCCCCACGGCCAACAACAGGGGGCAGGCAGCGCAAATTGCCGGCACCTCCCCGTGGCGACGTCGAGTTGAACAACAAGGGCGGGGGTGGTGAAGATGCCCGCGTAAATATAATCCCGGCCGGTGACCGGATCACGCCACGGCTTTAAGGACCGACAATAGCCGTTGTACACAGCCACGCCGTGATCACGCAGATCAATTGCCGACGCTAGTGGATTAGAAATTTTTGAATTCATAATTTGATTGCTCCGTTATTGCTAGTCTCTTTGGGTAAACGCAGTGACATCACTTTCGTCCCGCACGAGAAATAATACCGGTCATTGATGATCACCGCGCCGCGATGAAATAACGCGCCGCCAAATGGCTTGGCATCTTCGCCGAGGCACCGGTGCAACTCCTCAATCTTGCCCGTCGCGGGGTGCCACCGGAACAATACCATCCAAGTTATGCCGTAGATGTTTCCATCCGGTCCCAGACAGATGGACTGTTCGCGCGCTCCTGATATTCCGGACGGTACTACGTATTCCATTGCGCGTTTTTTTGTATCGAAACAGAAAAATGAAAACGGCTTGTTGCCCGTTGTGCCGTAAAGCTTGCCGGCATGGAAGAGCAGGTTCGAATAGTCGGTCACGCCCGGAATCGCCTCTTGTTTCCACAATAATTTCTGCCGATTCGCGTCCCACGCGAACAGGTGCGCTTCTTTTGTCTCTGGTTTGATTCCGTTGTTGATCGTCGTTCCGCCGTAGATGGCGTTACCGGATGAATCCGCCGCCAGCGCCCAGACACTCTGGTCCCGAATGACCATTGGATGGTTAACGTATTTTCGTGTGACAATGTTGTAGCAACCCAAGCCGCCGTGGCGCGTGCCTTTGGTCGGTAGACTGCCAACCCAGATACGTTTCTGACTATCGATACACATCGCCCGTGGGCGCATGTGCCCTTCCCCGAGCCGCGTGATGAGACGCGGATTGTGTTTCCACGTCAGCGCCCCGGGCTTACCACAACGGATCGGCTTGGCCGGGTCGTAGCAAACAAGGTTGCCCTCGGAATAACAGCCATAATAAAGTTTGCCGTCGCAATGGCCAAAGGAATAGACCTCCCCGTTGTCAGGAGCACCACGGCCCAGGTTTTCGAGTTTACCGGTCGCCGGCGTGTAACGGATCAGATACAGCGGCATAATCGTGCTGGCGTACACGGTTTCATTCGGCCCGGCGGCGAGATGAAAGATACCCGTGCCATCAGTCTTATATTTCAGCGGAAAGCGCTGCTCATTCTTGCCTTTGCCGATGCAGATAATTTCCGGGTCGAGATAACGGACGCCCCGTCCGTCTGCCAGTATTTGATCACCCGCTAGGGTCGGAATATTTGGGCGGAGTTTCTCCGGTCCGCTAAAGGCTTCGTGTTTTTCCGTGGCCGCATCGTACCAAAACAGCCGTCCGTCTTGAGTGGTGAAATAGTATTTGCCGTCCGTGTGGCGTTTGATGCCCCAAGTCCACATCCCGATATCAGCGGTCACCCAAATCCGGCCGGTCTTGGGATCGAGCCGGCAAAGTTTCCCAGTGGAACTTGACGCCAGCACATGACCTTCATCAGTGACCTCAACACCCCACGGCCACATACATTCAGGTGGCATCCGCCAGGTCCGGCATTTACCGGTCGTGACGTCGAGCCGGACAATGAGTGCGGGTGTCGTGAAAATGCCACAGTAAATGTAGTCCCGGCCGGTCTTGGGATCGCGCCAGGGTTTGAACGCCCGGCACCAACCGTTGCGGACGGCCACGCCGTGATCGCGCAGCTCAGTGGCAAGGTTGGATTGGGAAGTTGTCATGGGAGGATTTCCTGTTCGGCGAATGTTTTTCCATTGGAGTGGCCTATGCGCTCGGCGCCAACTTCGAGAAACGTGCCTTTTGTCAGAGCCAGGTATTGTATTTTCCCTTGGGAATCACGTCGGACCAATACCAGTTCCCCATCAGTTTTCACATTCCATTCGGGCTGAGTGAGAATCTGGCCGGGGGCATCCGCAGAGATGATTAAATCGCGCCGGCCATCTGCCAATGTGACTTCAATGATAACAGTCGAGTCCGGCGAATCCAGCCGCCGGATGGAGGTAATGACTGGCTCCTGTGCATACGGCTCAATTACGGCAACGAAGGTCGTGGCCAGTGGCGCGGTCCCGCGCCGTCGTGTGACAAGGGTTGGAATCCATTGTTCGTCCGCGTTGCCGAAGTTACCGGCGTTGACCCAGCTTTCGGCTAGATTGGCCGCGGCGCCCCGGGTCAGGTCGGTGTGCCGCAGGTGGACTTCGCTGCCGGGCGGCAACAGTTTGTAATGGTCTTCAATGGTCCAAGTCGCGCTCCAGCCGACCGGCGGCTGCGGGTCGGTCTGGACATTGCGCAACAGGATATTTTCCGCGAACTTCTCGCCCGGCTGGAGTGCCAGGCCGGCCGTTGTGGCCGACCCGAACGAGCTATGGAAAAACCGGGCGTGGTCGCTCCCGCCCACCACCCGGAAAATATCCACAACGTAAGCCTCCGCCGGTGACACATCAACGAGCACCGCCGTCCGCTCGAACTGTTTGGGACTGTGGTTATCGCCGAAAACCAGTTGCATGGTCAGGTTGGGCAGATGATCGCAATCGAGAATGCGCGTGCCGTCCACCAGCAGTTGCAGGTGTTGCGGTTCGCACCAGCAGGAGACCTGATACGTCCGACCGGACTCAATGCGATGGTCACTTTGCACCGTGGGTGTCATGCTGCTCCGCACGATCAGCTTTGACCCCTGATTGTTGCCCGAACCGAACCCGAAAAACACACCGTCACCGGTCGGACTGCAAGACAGGTACGCGCTCAGGTCGCCCGGCTGGTCGCAGCCGGCTTGGGCTTCGTAATCGAGCCGCTGCCCGCCGGGGAACTCGCGCGTGCAGACCAATTTTCCTCGACCGACCAGCCAGCCGCCGTCGATCTTCCATTCGCCTTCGATGACCTGCCAATCCGGTCCGAGTTCCGTCCGCTGGAAATCGTCGCGGAACGCCGGTATCCAGTCCGCCGACTCGTTAGCGCGCGTCAGCACGCGCACGGCGCGGAACCGGCCAATCCGGTAGGCATATAATGCGACATGCTTCTCGCCCCGCGTGCAGATTGGCGGCAGCGGTTCCGGCCAGGTCCCAAACGCCATCCGCATCGCCCGCATGACGGTTCCATCCGCCCACAGGGTGGTGTGACCGCGGGTAGGATGTTTGTAGTAATGCCCCTGATCCCGGCCATCCACGACCACGGTGTTGTGGGCGGCAGTGTTGGAGAACCAACCGGCCTTGGCCGGGGCGGTCGCGTTGAATTGGATCTGCGGATAACCGCAGTCCGGCATGAGGTCGAGCCCGAGCGCATACAGGCCCAGGTTCATCCCGTCGGCATGATCGTGACCGCCGCCCATGTCGTAATCGAGCCACAGCGCCCGGGCGCGGTCGCCCTTCCCGCTCCGCAGAATGGCGACGGCCCAGTTCTCCTTGTTCACGCTGCCGACCGTGATCTCCGTCCCCACCCGGGCCAACTCCCGCTCGACCTCGTCGCGGAAAGCGGCGGGATTCTCGGCAAACAGGTCGAACGGCAGGCCGCCAGACGGCGGGACCGGCTCGGGCAGTTGCCGGCTGGTAATCCAGGCCGGTATCTGACTGGTGGTATTGGCGGCATGGAGCATTTGCAGGTAGACCGGATCTTTGGTGGCCCGGTACATTTCCATCATGAACGAGAATTGCGACGGGGTCAGGCTCGGTTCCTTGCTGAAGAACACCCCAAACGTCGCCACTGGCATGGCGAACCCGGCGGCATCGCCGATGTTTGGATGGTAGCGTTGCAGGCAGAGCGTCTCGGCATGGAACCGGTAGGTCTGCCGCAAACTCGGCTGCCGCTGGAGCAGCGCTGGCAACAGGGCCGGATCGCGCCGGCTTAGCAGCGCCAGATAATCGGCAAACCCGGCCACCGTATAGGCGGAATAACTGGACAGCCCCTTCTCGCCGGTGACACCATCCACCCGGCTCGCGCGCTCGACCATCGTGTCCAACATCTCTGCCAAAACCCGGTCCGCGCCCGGTTCGTCAAGGATCTCAATCAGCACCGCCCGCATGACCTCGCCCCGGGGATAGTTGGAAATCACCCGCTCCGGGTGGACCAGCAGCGCTTCGCGAAATATCCGATCTTCGATGTTCCGGCGGATGTCCTTCCAACCGGCTTTGGGATTCTCGAGCCGGTATTGGCGTGCCTGCTTTGAGAGAAATGCCACAAGCGCCGTGTCACCGGGCAAAGCCGGCCGAATCCGGTCGTAGGCCATCGCGAGGACCAACATGTCCCGGTTGGCGTCATGCCAATTGTCTACCGCGCCATTGGTGACTGTCGGTTTATTTCCGTAGCTGCCCTGGGTCTTGAAATCAAACAATGGATAAAGATCCGCCACCCGGTCGATCAGGATGGCCGCCTGGTGCGCGTAGGATCCGTCGCCGGTCAGCACATAGGCGGTCGAAAGCGCCTCCATGCCGGCCAAAACAGCTTGCCGCCAGAGTCCGCACAGCATGGCCGTGCCGACAAACCGCCAGCGTCGCTGGCCATCTGAATAACCTTCGCCGTCGTCCACCCCAAACCGATGCAGCGGGTCCGCTGGATCCGGATGGTCAAGGTTCAGGAGCAACCGCCGGTCCGGGAGCTTGGGATCGAACACGCCGTGCGCATCGAGTCCCGAGCGATAATAGGCGTAAAAATCGTTCTTGGGGAACTGTTCGCCGCAATGCGGGCAGGCAACCTTCCACGGCATGTGGATCGCATCCACCTTCCAGGTGTACATCGGCGTCGCCCCGTTGCAGACCGGGCAGCAGCCGTCCGCGTCAACCACCCGTGCCCGAGTGATGGTCGGGCCGAACATCAGGTCCCACAATTCGGTGTCGCTGCGGCCATGCCACGGCGCCGCCTTTTCGATCAGGCACCGTGTGGCTTCTGCACACCATGGATCGGTTTGTGCATTGCGCCGGGCCCGGTCTGCCATCGCGGCTGTGATAAACGCTCCCTGTGTCGGTTCCAAATTCTTCATGAGATAATTAATTCCCAGAAACTTCGATTACTTCACGCCTTTCACAGACGGACCGGCCGGGGGCGTTGGCGCGTCTGGTTTCAGTTGTTTTTCAAAAAACGCAACGGTGGCCCGGTATTGGCCCTGACCGAACCCGTGCCCCATGCCGGGCAGGACCGTGTAGTCGCACGGGACGCCCTTGGCCTTGAGCGCTTCGGCGAGTAGTTGGCCCTGGCCGACCGGCACCAGGACATCCTTGTCACCGTGAAAGATTTGGAACGGCGGATCGTCAACGGTGATGTAGTTGATGGGATTGGCTAGCCGGATCAAGTCGGGATGCGACTCGACTGGTCCGCCGCCTAACAAATTCTCATAGTATCCCCGCAGTATCGCGTTATTCACGAAGGCTGGCATGTCGGCGCCTTGGGCGAAGACCTGCCCCAGATCAGTCGGGCCGGCATAGTCGCTGACGGCCTGCACCCGGCTGGAGACGTTGAGATTTCCGCCAACATTCCCCTCGAGTTCCTTCACGCCGGCCGAGGTGCCCAGCAAAGCCGCAAGATGACCACCGGCGGAGACACCCCAAATACCAATCCGGTCGGGATCAATTTGATACTCTTTGGCGTGCGCGCGTAAATACCGGATGGCACCCTTGCAATCGTAGATCTGCGCCGGGAACGGTGCTTCGCCGCTCAGCCGATAGTTGATGCTCGCCACGGCGAGTCCGTGCGGGAGCAACTGCAGGAATTGCGGCGACGGCGATTTGTCTCCGTTTGCCCAGCCACCACCATGGATCCAAACCACCACCGGCACCGGCTTGTCAATCTTCTCCGGTAAGTAAATATCCAGTAGGTTTGCGGCGTTCGTACCGTCGCCATACTGGAGATTGGCGAACTTGGGTACGGTCGGGGTCGGGGCCGGTTTCTTCACGGCGGAGGGAGTTGGTGGTGGCAGCAATTCATCCGCGGCAACTGCCGACCGGCTCGCGAAAGCGACGACTAGGAGTAAGTATTTGAGATAACGCATAGCGCAAATCCTTTCGATTATTTCGGCACCCATCCGACGGGGATGGTGATTGTGTCATTCGGGATGACGAGTTGGGATTGATCCCAGTTATCAGTATGGAACTGGAACATTGGCAGTTCTTCACTGTTGTACACATTACAGACCGGGTTGGTGGCCCAGGCGTACCGGACGGCAATCGGCTGAGGTACTTTGTCAGACCAGACCACGACAGTGTCGCCTTCAATTTTCGCCTGGGCGAAGTAAAACGCCCGGTCGGCGCCGGCAATGGCAAAGCCCACGGGCGGCTCACCCTGAGCATGCAACCCATTCGCGAAGTCGAAATGCAGGCGGATTTTTGCGCCTTCGATGGCCATCGATTTGTACGTCGGGCCGGTATAAGGCTTATCCTGCTGCCCGTAAACCGTGCCAAGTGCAGCCAAGGCGAGACGCCGGCCGACTTCCTGTTTGCGTTTCGGGTGAATGTCCGCGCCTTCGCCAACGCCGACAGCCGTGGCCAGAAACGTGTTGGTCAAACTCAGCGTCATCGCTTGCGCTTCGCGGATGAGGTGATACCCCATGCGCTCGACTGGCCTGGTCTGCTGACCTTGGTAATCCGCCAACGCCACGATGCCGAACGCGAAGTCGCCTTGTCCCCACTCGCTCCGCCACGACTTGATCAAGCCGGGCATCAATGTCCGGTAGTCCGCGTAGAAGGGAGCGTTGGCTTCGCCCTGATACCAGATCGCGCCGCGAATGGCGTAGGGAATCAACGGATGGATCTGCCCGTTGTATTGGACGCCGGGATGACCATAATAATTGCCGGGGATATGCTCAAGCAGCGCCGCCGGTTTGGGCAGACGTCCCGATTGAAGGTCTTGCGCCTTGGCCATCCGCCATTCGCCGGTCAACGTCACAGACGAGGTCGCGTCTTTCGCTGTCAGGAACATATTTGAGGCGGGCCCAAAAAACGCCATCGGATAGTTGAGCTTTAACACTCGCAGTGAAAGCGAAACGTTGGTTGAGGTGACCGCCGTCGCGGGGACGGGGTAGACTCGAGAGTTGACCCAATACTGTCCAGAATCGAACCAAGTGCGACCGACGCGAGCACCGTTGACGTAAGTTTCGTCCGTGCCGTCGACAATCCCCAGATGCAGCACTAACTCTTTGCCGACCCAGTCCACTGGTATCGCGACATCTTTGCGGAACCAAATCGAGGCCACCACTTCCCCAATCGGATTGTTGGCGGAACTGACTGGCAAATTGATCGCGGCCCATTTCGATGTATCGAGCGTCGGCGCCATCCATTTATTTTTCAGGCCGGGATCTTCTGCGTCGAGTTGCTCGAACCAAACTTTGGAGCGTTCCGCGACTCGAACCTTCTCAGCTTCGAGAGAGGCCGGGTAACTGTTCGTGTTCGCGATGAAAGCCTTGGCGATTTCCTCGAATGAAAGTGCGCGTTCATAATACTCGGGAATCGCCTTGAGACCTTCGATCCCAACCCACGATTCAATCGCCGTCGCGCCATAGGAGGCGACGATGATGCCGACCGGTACGTGCAGCTGCTCGTGGAGCTTTCGTGCGAAGAAGAAACCAACCGCAGACCAGTTGATGACATTCGCGGGTGTGCTAACACGCCAGACGCCCTCACACTTTTCCTGAGGTGTGAGCGCATAGCGCTGGTCGCCGATCGTTGCCGAGATGGGGTACCCTTGATTGGTGGAGCTTGTCGCGGTGACGATGAAGCTACGGATTTCGGGATAGTTTGCCTTCGCAATGTCATGCTCGGCGTTGATGCTCTTACGAACTTCCAGACCCATGTTGGACTGCCCGCTGCAAAGCCACACTTCGCCGACGAGCACATCCTTAAACACCACCGGCTTCCCTGCGCCGGTAACGGTCATCTCCTGCGGCGTGGCGTTTGCCGGCATTGCTTTGAGCGCGACCTTCCACTTACCGGCAGCGTCGGCTTTACCGGTGACTTTCTGCCTGGCAAACTCCACAGTCACCGACTCGCCTGGTGCCGCCTTGCCCCATACCGGCACCGACTGGTCGCGTTGCAGCACCATGCTGCTGCCGAAGATCGGCGCAACGCTTACGTCGGCTTTGGCCGAGACGCCCAGCCAGCAAATGCACACTGCCAAGATTATAGTTCGCATGAGTTTCCTAAACGGTTGTCGGCGTGACGTATGGTCGCAGCGCCCGGGCAAGAATCTCGGCATCGGATTGATGCGGATTCCAGAGCGTTTCGCCGAGTAACGCCATGCTCGATTGCACCCGCGCATCAAACATCACGTCTTCAATCAAGGCAGTGGACAGGATATTCGGGTTGATCGCCAACACTTCCCGGTAAAACCGCGCGGCTAACGGGTAGTGTCGCAGCCAACCGGAGTTGACCGCGTTTAACTCGCCTTGGCGGGCGGTGAGACGTTCACGGAGATATGACGGGTCGTATTCGCCAAGCAAGAGCGGGCCATGCTTGGCGTAGTCTTCCCAACGCAACGACAGCCAGCCTTTCGGCACCAGTGCGAACGGCGTGCCTGGCCGAAAGGCGGCAAGTTGTTTGGAGTAGGCCAATGTCTTTTCGTAACCGTCGTCAAAGTTCGGATTCGGCGAGTAGCTGAACGGCAGCGCCCCGGCATCTTCCCACGTGATGATAATGCGCGGATCAAGTCCGGCCAGATCGGTGTAGTGGTCGCGAATCGATGTCGCATGCAACCCGAACTGAATCGAGAGTTTCGGATCGATGGCGTAAAACTCCCGCGCGATCTCATTGACCATGTCACAGCACCACGCCGCAACCGTCCGCCCGTTGATTTCCTGCGTCTTGTGTTCGGTTTCACTTTGGAAGTAAATCCCGTCAATCGGCGCGCCAGCGTATTCTTCCCGGTAAGCGTCGAGCGCCAGTTCTTTGATGAACTGCCGGCCCTCGGCTGTCGAGATGTCGCGTTTGTAACCCCACCCCCAGTTG
>JBAXAT010000031.1:0-9262 GCA_037142335.1 Verrucomicrobiota bacterium
ATTGGCAGCGTAGGCGCTGGTGACGACAATGCCCCGTTTCCAAAATGCTTCGGTCACAAAACTGCGGATTGTGCCGGAACCATAAAACACTGCTTTCAACTTTGGCGCGGCGGCGAGAAACTTTTCGTCCATTACCGGCGCGAACCAGCCGGAGAAAATAAACTCCACTTCGCGAAGTTGGTCCAAATGTTCGGCGCACTGTTGCCGGGTAAATGGTTTATCAAGCAACTGCACTTGGCTGGCAATGGCAGCTTGTTCCTCAGGACCATAAATCATCTCGAAACTGCTAGCATCTAAAATATACAAGGCTTTGGGTTTCATACCGGGGCGCATCATGGCGCACCGGGTAAATGTGTCAAGCCCAGCATTTCTGCGCTTGCCGGATGCCGCGCTTTCCATAAACATACAGGCATGAGCAAGAATCTTTTTGATTTGACCGGTGAAACGGCTGTCGTAATCGGCGGGACCGGCGCGCTGGGCGGTGCAATGGCGCACGGTTTGGCTGAGGCCGGCGCACGCGTCACCGTTATTGGCCGCACGAAGCGCAGCGACCGGGTGGCATTTGTTTCTGCCGACGTAACCGATGCTGGCAGCCTGCGCCGAGCACACGAACAAACCGGGACGCCGACCATTCTCGTCAACGCGGCTGGTGGCAATGATCCGAAAGCCACGGTTACGCCGGAAATGCCGTTTGCCAGTATTCCTCGCGAAAATTGGGATGCGGTTTTCAATCTGAATCTTGTGGGCGGCGTGTTGCTGCCGTGCCAGATTTTCGGCGCAGCGATGGTCGCTGCCGGTAAGGGCAGCATCATCAACATCGCCAGCGTCAGCGCTCACTTGCCGTTATCGCGCGTTGTCGCATACTCGGCGGCGAAGGCGGCGGTCCTGAATCTGACTAAATTTCTCGCCCGTGAGTGGGCCGGTAACGGTGTGCGCGTAAATTCGATTACCCCGGGTTTTTTTCCGGCTGAACAAAATCGCAAGTTGCTTTTCAAAGACGATGGCACGCCGACGGCGCGCGCGCAGTCGATTCTCGGCCAGACGCTGGTGCACCGGTTCGGCGAACCGCAAGAACTTGTCGGCGCGGTGTTGTTTCTGGCAAGTTCGCGCGCCAGCAGCTTTGTGACTGGTGCTGATATTGCAGTGGACGGTGGCTTCACTGCATTCAACGGCGTGTAACCGACGCGACTTTGTCGTATGGTATCGCCGATGAGTTCTCCACGAATAATTGTGGTTGGCGGCGGTGCCGCTGGTTTTTTTGCAGCGATTACGTGTGCGGAAGCACGACCGGGTGCCGAAGTCGTAATCCTTGAGAAAGGCCGTGAGTTTCTCGCAAAAGTTCGGATCTCCGGTGGCGGACGCTGCAATGTAACCCATGCTTGTTTCGACGCCCGCGAATTCGCGACCCGGTATCCACGTGGCGAACGTGAGTTAATCGGGCCGCTAGAACGGTTCGGTGCCGGCGCGACGGTGGAATGGTTTAAAAACCGGGGCGTGCAATTCTACACCCAACCTGATGGCTGTCTGTTTCCAGTCAGCAATTCATCGCAAACAATTATCGACTGTTTCTGCGATGCCGCCAAAGCTGCCGGCGTGATATTGCGAGCAAACTGCGGCGTGGACTGCGTCACTCGCCGTGCAGATGCGGGCTTCGACTTGAAGCTGACCACCGGCGAGACGCTTTCCTGCGACCGGCTACTTTTGACCACCGGTGGATGCCGCACGGCGGACGCAGACCAACTAGCGGTCTCGCTCGGTCACACATTGGAACCGCCGGTCCCATCGCTGTTCACGTTTAACATTGAATCACCATGGCTGCGGCAACTAGCCAGGATTGTTCTCGAATCAGTCGAGGCCACGGCGGAAGGATTGCGAGAAC
The DNA here is from genome assembly GCA_037142335.1 of Verrucomicrobiota bacterium. Taxonomy (GTDB): domain Bacteria; phylum Verrucomicrobiota; class Verrucomicrobiia; order Palsa-1439; family Palsa-1439; genus CAINDI01. Next base: position 1,880 of record JBAXAT010000031.1, read on the forward strand.
GCGGCACCTTGCTCGTGACCCACACTGGTTTGAGCGGGCCGGTGATTCTACGGCTGTCCGCGTGGGGAGCGCGAGCATTGCATGGACTGGGTTACCGGTTTCCGCTGTACATCAATTGGCTACCGGACCGGAACGCGGCGGCGGAGATTCAATCGTGCCGGGATCAATACGGGGCGCGGTTGGTGGTGAACACACCGGTCGCAGCTCTGCCGGCTCGGCTCTGGGAACAGTTGGTGTTAACTGCCGGCATGTTGCCGGAAACGCGGTGGTCACGCGTGTCGCGCGCCGAACAACACCGGCTGGTACAACAATTGGTCCGCACGGAACTGCAAGTCACCGGCAAGAGTACGAACAAGGAAGAATTCGTCACCTGCGGCGGCGTGCGGTTGAGTGAGGTGGATTTCAAGACGATGATGAGCCGGCGCTGTCCGGGTTTGCACTTTGCCGGCGAGTTGCTTGACATCGATGGAATCACCGGCGGTTTCAATTTTCAGGCGGCGTGGACGACCGGCTGGATTGCCGGCCAAGCGCTAGCGCTGGATTAATTTCCCGGTCGAATCCATTTTGCGCGGAATCTTTCGAGACGCTGTGCGGATTGCGGCGGGATTTTAATCTTAGTCAGCGCTTCGTGTGCGGCGAGAATCTTTTCTGGCGAATGGCAAACCAGCACCATGTCGACACCAGCCTGAATGGCGCCGGTCACTGCGGTTGCAAAATCACCCGACTTAGTAATAGCGCCCATTTCCATATCGTCGGTCACCACCAACCCGTCAAAGCCGAGTTGCCGGCGCAATAGCTCGCCGACAATTACCGTCGATAGCGAGGCCGGTTTTGGTTTCTCACCATCAAACGCGACGAAGTGCCCGTGACTGACCATCAGCGCCGACAAGCGCGGTGCGAGTTCGGCAAACGGTCGGACATCTTCCGTGAGCAATTGTTCCCGGCGGCGGGTGATCGTCGGCAAATGTTCGTGTGAATCCTGCGTTGATGCGCCCAAACCGGGGAAATGTTTCGGACACGCAGCCACACCAGCGCTTTCTAGGCCGGTAATGAACTTGCCGGCCAACTGAACAACTTCCGCGGCGGTGCGTCCCCAACACCGGTCGCGCAGCGCATTGTCGGTTTGCGCATCGAACAGTTCCAAATCGAGGACCGGCGCGAAATCCAGGTCAATTCCCAAGTCGCGGAGGCTGCGGCCAATGTCGCTGCCAAATTCTTTAACGTTACCGGCTTGCGTGACTGCGGTAATTGAAGGCAGTTCTCCGACGATGGCGTGGAGACGGTTGACGCGCTTGTTTTCCTGATCGATGGCGATGAATGGGCGTACCGGTAAGGCTTCGTGCAGTGATTGAGTCAAGGCGCGGAGTTGGTCGGCACTGTCTACGTTGCGAGCAAACAATACAATCCCGCCCGGTTGTACGGTTTTGAGTAACTGGCGTGTGGCCGGCGTCAGCTCGCCGCCGGTAATGCCAATGCATAGATGTTGGCCGGCGTTACTTTTCATGGGCAATATAGTTTTTTAGACCGGTGCAAACGGCGTCGGCATATTCCCGGAAGATGCTCCGGTAAGATTGTCCTTCCACGATTTGTTCGCCATCGTAGTCGCCGAGTTGAATGCGCTGGTAGACGATCCGGTTGTTCATGTAATACGGCTCAAGAAAAATTACCGGGCTGTCAATCAGCCGGTTGGCGGCAAGGTTGCGGGCGTAAACATACGTGTTCGTCCCCACGCGCACCGCCGGACTACCGGTGCCGTATTCCGCTGCCGGCAACTTCGTCGCTTGCGCCAGCGCGGTTGCCAATGACTCTGCGACCGGCAACTCCACCGCCAGCGACCGGGACAATAATTTGTAAAACAACCGCAACTTCTGCGGGTTGTCGGCCACCTCGCCCGGTAGATAATCGCCGTGGACGAACACCACGAGCCGGTTATCGTCTACGAGGTCGTTGTGTTCGTTCCACTCGACAGCGTTGAAGTGGAGGCACAGCGTCAAGTCGGGCCGGTAGGTTTCGTTGACGAGCTTGGCGCGCGCAGTGATTTCGGCTTGGCGGTAGAATAACTGTTCCATCCGCTTACGCCAGAGGTCGCTGAGAAAAGCGGCGCGGTCGAGTTCGATGCCAAACGCTGGATCCGATAATGTGCGTGCCGCTTCCGCGCGAAAATCTTCCGGGCGTTTGTCTGTGACCGGCTCAAAATTATCTTTGGTGAGCGCTACTTCAAAGCCAGCAGCCGTGAGTTGATCGCGCAGCCGGCGGGCAACCAGCAGATTCAAAACAGCTTCCTGCACCGGCCGGGCCTTGCCGCGCACAAACCAGCGCTCTTCCATTCGCGCCCATTCGCCGCCGATGTGACCGGGATCAAGCACGATGCGGCGGATGGATTTTTGCGGTGCGACTGGTGGAGTGCCGAACCGGAGCGTGAAGAGCGCGTTGGTTTTCTCCGGTGTACTAAAAATCGTGATGGAGTTGCTGGCATAGGCGAGGCAACCGGTCAGCGCGCTGCCGGGACAGTAGACATTTGTCAGCAACGAGTCGAACTCGCTGCGCGGCATCGTTTCTTGAAACGGTTCGAGCGCCGACCAGTCCGCCCGGCAGGTACCGACCAACAGCGCGCAGCTCAGGACGCGGAGGAGTCGTCCCATTCGGCGGGTTTCCATTCGAGAATCTCGTTGAGTTGCTCGAAGCTATGAATCACGTGATCGCCGAAATACCGGTCGGCGTCGAGCGCCTCGAGTTCGGTAAACATTTCATCTTCTGTGCATTTTTGTTTGTAATGGCGCGTCGCGTTCAGTTTCTGAATTCGCGAGGTGGCCAGCGCATCGAGAAAATCAAAGTACGGTCCGTCGCTATCGTCGTCCAATAGTGGTAAAGCGAACACTTCGCTGCCGGTATCGCGGCGGAGGCGCACTTGGCCTTCTTCGAGTTCCGCATCTAACACAAAAAATGCGAACGCGGCATCGAACAGTTCCTCACGTAGACCATGCGGCCGGTATTCGTCGAGCGCTTCGCGGAGATGCGCGACTTGCCGGGGATCAAGGACGCTGTCCCGGCGCGGATTTTCGCTCGTTTGCTCCAGCCACCAGTTGAAGTCGTCATCGAGGCGGACGACAATAGTATTGGGTATTTCCATTTCAGCTTTGAATTTGGCGGCAAATGCGGACAAAATCAATCGTAATGAGCATACATAGTTATTGTGGCAAACAACCGGCCATTGGCACCGGTGTCTATCTTGCACCGAGCGCTGAGTTGATCGGCGATGTAACAGTCGGCGAACAGTCGAGTATCTGGTTCGGCTCCGTGTTGCGCGGTGACATTAATCGGATTGTCATCGGTCATCACACGAACATTCAAGACTTGAGCCTGTGCCATGTGGCTGATGATTTTGCCTGTATCATCGGCAACTACGTGACGGTTGGGCACCGGGTCGTGCTGCACGCTTGCACCATTGGCGATGAGGTGTTGGTGGGTATGGGTGCGATTGTGATGGACGGCGTTGCAGTTGGTGAACAAAGCATCATCGGTGCCGGGGCGTTGCTGACACGTGGGCTGCAAGTGCCGCCAGGTTCGCTCGTCTACGGCGCGCCAGCAAAAATCATTAGCCAGTTGGGCGAGAAAGAGCGTGGCGAAATCCGGTATTGGGCGGAGAAGTATTGCCGGGTCGCCACTGGCTATGCAGATGTTTGACTTTAATCGCTCTACTAATTAGGGTAGCTAATCGTGATAAGATTTTCTGGTAATTCGTTTACAATTACGGTCACATTGCCAGACTTGGCGATTTTATGAGCGATACTCCAGTAACGCCGTCGTCAAATCTTCCGGGTATCAGACAGTTGGGGATTGTGGTCCTAATTTTGGTTGCGGGACTTGTGTTAACAAAATGGACCGCGGATGTGAAGCGCACTACTGAGCCTGGCATTCGTCTGATAAATGAGCGCCCGTTCTTGCCGGATGTTGTCGGTGCTTGGCACGGTGGTGAACAAGTTGGGCTAACTGACGACGAGCGCAGCGTGTTGCCGCCGGATACAGACGGCGCACATCGTGCCTACACTAACGCAACTGGATCTGTCTTCGGCACAGTCGTGCTCTCTGGCCGTGATGTTACCAGTATTCACCGTCCTGAAGTGTGTCTGACTGGGCAAGGTTGGAAACTTGACGCGGCGCAAACCGAGCGAATTGACACGCCGGCAGAGCCGCGCGGTGTCTTGCGGGTGTCGCGCATTAATTCCGTCAAAACAATCCCGTTGCAGAATGGCCGCGAGGCACAGATGTACGTGGTGTTCGCGTACTGGTTTGTTGGCAATAAGCGTGTGACGCCGTATCATTGGCAACGTATGTGGTGGACGACGGTGGATCGCGTTCTGCATGGCCGCAATCAGCGGTGGGCGTATTTTTTGTTTACTATTTCCGTCCCGGCGGACCATGCAGTTACTGATTTCCGCGCTGACCAAGACGAAGCTATGCAGCGACTGCGCAAGTTCATTCAAGATTTCTATCCGCAGGTAGTTCCGAATTAACTAACAAGGATTTCTCATGAGCAATTCAATCCCGACTTCAGTTGTGACCGGCGGGGCTGGCTTTCTCGGTTCGCATCTCAGCGACCGGTTGCTGGCCGAAGGCCATCGAGTCATTGTTCTCGACAATCTGCTAACAGGCAACACCGATAACATTGCCCACCTAGTGGGTAACCCAAAATTTGAATTTATCAAACACAACGTCACTAACTTTATCTATCTGGCCGGGCCGGTGGACTATGTTTTTCATTTTGCCTCACCGGCTAGTCCGATTGATTACCTCGAATTGCCGATTCAAACCCTCAAGGTTGGATCGCTCGGCACGCTCAACAGTCTCGGACTTGCCAAGGCCAAAGGTGCCAAGTTTCTCCTGGCCTCCACCAGCGAATGTTATGGCGATCCGCTCCAGCATCCGCAGACCGAAGACTACTGGGGCAATGTCAATCCCATTGGCCCACGCGGCGTGTATGATGAAGCCAAGCGGTTCGCCGAAGCCCTGACGATGGCCTATCACCGGTATCACAAAGTGGACACGAAAATCGTCCGCATCTTTAACACCTATGGCCCGCGGATGCGTTTGCGCGATGGCCGGGTTGTACCGGCGTTCATCGGCCAGGCATTGAAGAATGAACCGCTCACTGTCTTCGGTGAAGGCCAACAGACGCGTAGCTTCTGTTATTGCAGCGACCTCATTGATGGCATCTACCGGCTGTCACAGAGCGGCTGCCATGAGCCGGTTAACATTGGCAACCCCACTGAATTTACGATTCTCGAATTCGCAAGGCTGATTATCAAGTTGACCGGCAGTCAGAGTCAACTGGCCTACCGGCCACTGCCGCAAGACGATCCCAAGCAACGGCGTCCTGACATCACCCGTGCCAGACAACTACTCGCCTGGGAACCGCGAGTTCAGTTAGCCGCCGGCTTGGCCAAAACGATTGATTTTTTCCGTGACAAAGTCTAAATGCCGCGTCGCTAGTCTTGACGTGCATCGCATCGCCAAGTAAATTGTCGTCAGCCATCGCAAGAAGGATATGCCAGCCCAAGACGAATATGTAGTCCAAATACTTAACGACGTCGGCCTTGTCACGCATGACGATATCCTTAAGGCTCGCGAGTTGACCAAGCTCGGCGGCGTGGGACTGCTAGGAGCGTTGCTCAAAAGCGGTAAGGTCACTGACGCAGATGTGTCGAAGGCACTGGCCGGCCAGTTCGGCATGGATTTCATTCAACTGGCGGATTACCGGGTTCCCGATGAAGTGATTTCAATGATACCCCGGCATGTGGCCCGCCGGTACAAGGTCGTGCCGGTTTACAAACACGACAACACGCTTACCGTCGCTGTTAGTGATCCGATGGACGTGGACACCGTGGATAGCTTGCGGTACATCCTCAAGATTAACGTCGAGCCAGTTGTCGCCACCGCAGCGGAAATTGAGGCTTCACTGTCCCGGTATTATGGCACGACGGATGACACCGTCGAGAACATGCTACAGGATATCACCGAGGGCGAAATTGACCTCGGCGCGCAGGGTAAACCGGCCACCGAAGCCAAAATCGCGGAGTCCAGTGAGACTGAAGCCGACGCGCCCATCATCAAACTTGTGCAGTTGGTTATCATGCAGGCGTACCGGGACCGGGCGAGCGACATTCACATCGAGCCTCTGGAGAAACGGTTGCGTGTCCGGTATCGCATTGACGGCGTATTGCATGAAGTGGACAGTCCGCCGAAGCGATTACAATCATCAATCATCAGCCGGCTGAAAATCATGTCCCTGATGAACATCGCTGAGAAACGTGTGCCGCAAGACGGACGCATCCAAATTCCGGTCATGGGCCGGACTCTCGACTTGCGTGTGTCGGCGTTACCGACGAATCACGGTGAGAGCATCGTGATGCGTATTCTTGACAAGAGCAGCTTGCTGCTCGGCTTGGGTGATTTGGGATTTTACTCCGATCAGCAAGAATTGATGAACAAGATCATCACATCAGCGGACGGAATTTTTCTCGTGACGGGACCAACTGGTTCCGGCAAGACAACGACACTATACTCTTGTCTAAATACCATCAACAAGCCCGACCGGAAGATCATTACAGTTGAAGATCCAGTTGAGTACCAACTGTCCGGCATCAATCAAGTCCAAGTCAGTGCCGATATCAACCTCACATTCGCTGCAGCACTGCGTTCAATTCTCCGCCAAGCGCCAAACATCATCATGATTGGTGAAATTCGCGATTTGGAAACCGCCAACATCGCCGTGCAGTCGGCGCTGACCGGACACTTGGTGTTTTCGACGCTGCATACTAACGATGCGCCGTCAGCAGTCACCCGGTTGATTGATATCGGCGTGAAACCATTTTTAGTTGCGTCCGCGACGCGGGCAATTATGGCGCAGCGTCTGATTCGGCGCGTCTGCCCGAAATGCAAGGAACCGTACACACCGACCGACTACGAAATGAAGACGTTGAATCTCGACCCGGCGGAGTTGGCGAAGACGACCATCTTTAAAGGACGCGGCTGCACGGATTGTTCCCGGACTGGTTACCGTGGGCGAACCGGTATTTACGAAATCTTTTTTGTCGACGAGGAAATGCGACGGCTGATTTACGAACGTGTGCCATCCAACGTGTTGCGCATTCAGGCGCGTGAATTGGGAATGCGCACGTTACGCGAAGATGGTGTGCGGAAAATTATGTCCGGTGTCAGCACGCCGGAGGAAGTTATTTCTATCACGGCAGGTGATCAAAATTAGGAGCCAATGAGCATGACCGCTGAAATGCAGGATTTATTGCAAAGCATGGTGGATGAAGGCGGATCGGATTTGCATATTCGTGTCGGCGTACCGCCGGTTATACGTCTGCATGGGTCACT
>JBAXAT010000032.1:0-8892 GCA_037142335.1 Verrucomicrobiota bacterium
TAGTGACACCTGTTGGACCAGTGGCGGCAGCTAGTCTGCTCAACTACTTCGATTCGCCGGTAGGCACAGCTGTGCTCAAGAGGCTCAGAAAACTTGGTCTCAACCCCAAGAGTGACCGGGCAACCACCCTCGCAGACGGCAGTGCTATTGCCGGTAAGACCTTTGTTCTAACCGGAACGCTCCCAACGATTTCTCGAGATGATGCCTCTAGGCTCATTCGGAAAGCAGGAGGAAAGATCACCGGCTCCGTGAGCAAAGAAACTGACTTCGTGGTGGCCGGTGAAAGCCCCGGCTCGAAGTTCGACAAGGCACGAGAACTCGGAGTGAGAATCCTTTCAGAAAAAGAATTTATGAAAATCATCGGCTATCATCCCGAAAAGAAGCCAGAAGCCAAGCAAGGTCATCTGTTTTAGCACTTGGCAGAACTCGCATTCGCCGCACGAAATCTACTACAGTAGCCGCAGGAAATCTTCTTCGCCGACAATCTCGATTGGCTGCCCCTTGGCTGCGAGCGATTCCGCCTTTCTTAGCTTGGCCGATTTCCCGCCGCTGCGCATGGTAGTGGCATTGAAACTTCCCACGACCAAGTAATCAGTATCTGCGTTGATGCTATCACTCGCTAGGCCGCCAAGATTCACCACTTGCTGCGCTACGGCTGCTCGCTCCAGCGTCTCCAACTTGCCAGTAAACACGACGCATTTCCCATACAATGGGTTCTCGGCAACGGCTGCGTCCACTGTCGGCGAACTTTGAGACAAACCAACCTTTTCTTGTTTTGGGCTACTCCGACGACTGTACCGGCAACCTTCTGGCAAGCGACAAGGTTCGTACCATCCATCCGTGATACTCCCAATTCTGATTTTTGTTGAATCTACTAGTTCTGGAAATGAAACAGCGGCATGTAACGAGGCTGAAGACATGACAATGCTGGCAGCACCGTTGGCATCGGACGCGGCGTCGTGATGTTTGAGCTCAAAGCCCAAGTGACCGGCTAGATAATCCAGCCGGTATGAAGCTAATCCTGGCCAAGTAATCTTGGCTAGTAACACAGAACACAAATACGAGTTTTTCGGATACTTGAGTCCGTAGGAATCCAGCGTCTTCCGTAGGACGCTCATGTCAAAAGCCGCATTATGGGCTACGATTGGATATTGCGAAATGTACGGCTGTAGTTCCGGCCAGAGTTGATCGAACTCCGGCTGATTACGCACCATTTCCGGTGTGATACCGTGAATCGCAATGTTGAACGGATCGAACCACATGTCGTGCGGCCGGATCAACCAATGCTGCGACGTTGCAACTATGCCGCGCTCAACCACAGTCAACCCAATCGCACACGGGCTGGAGCGTGCTGCATTGGCAGTTTCAAAATCAATCGCTACAAAGTTCATTATCTCTCGTCTGTTAACAGTGTAGCGACTCTTGCTGATAATCGTCAACGCCGTTGCGTCCCCGGATGTGAGAAAGAGGCGTTGCATCACATCAACACCTATGCCTAAATATGCTTACTATGTCAGATTGGCGATTGACTCCGCAAAACACTGCGCTCGTAGTGGTAGACGTGCAGGAACGGCTGATGGCGGCGATGGCGCGCCGGAGCGAGACAGTTGCGGCGGTGGATAAACTGGTCCGCGCCGCGCGCATCCTACAACTGCCGGCGCTGGTCACGCTGCAATACGTAAAAGGACTCGGACCGCTCTGCGGTGAGTTAGTCGAGACGACGACGGGGTTACCGGTAATAGAGAAGCTGACGTTCTCGTGTTGCGGCGCGGAGGAGTTTGCGCGGATCGTGAAAGGCTTACACCGGCAGTGTATCATAGTCTGCGGCGTGGAAGCCCATGTTTGCGTACAACAAACCGTTATTGATTTGTTGAAAGATTATTCGGTGTACCTGCCGGTGGATGCCATTTGCTCGCGCCGGGAACTGGACGCGACTGTTGCCGTCGAGCGGCTGCGGGATTGTGGCGCGGTGATTACAACGGTCGAGTCGGCAGTGTTTGAGTTGTTGCGCGAAGCTGGGACACCGCAGTTTAAGGCTTGCTTGCCGCTGTTCAAATCCGCGTAGTCAATGGCAACAGGCACAGCCACCGCGATGCCGGGCGCGGGCGGGGGCGGGACAGCTACCGGTATCGCATGGCATTGGGCCGCTGTTACCGGCGGCAACAGCTGAGGCGAAGACGGACAGTTTCTTGACCAGTTTCTTTGTGCCACAATGCGGACAGGCGGCTAGGCCCTCCCACTTGGCGGAGCGGACAAGCTGTTCAAAATCTTTCGCGCACTTGGAGCAATGAAATTCGTAGAGTGGCATGGCGGCATCTTACCGGTTTTTTATGGACTGTCCAGTAGCTCTTACTTGGCTTGATTGGGCTGCATGACCGGCGCAGCGACGGGTTTGATTTTTGACGCGGTAATCTGCTGGCGTACCGGCAGGTTCATTACGGGGGCGACATACCGGAGACTGATTACTACGCGTTTATTAGTGAACTGCGCGCCTAACCGGCCACCTACCAACTGTTGCGCAACTGACGGCTCGTCGGCGTCTTCGTAGACGACATCAATGTTGCCGGCCAAAACATCGATCCCAAGCTTGTGCGCCACTTCGACGATGTCAACTTTTACGGAATCTTTTGTGGTCTCGTCCACGAAATCGAGTGTGCGCTGGACGATTGTTTCCAAGTCGCCTTTAGCCCGGTACATCTTACCGACGTGCGCGATGGCATAGACCAACAACAGGAGTGCCACCACAATCACAATCGTGTTTCTCATGCGGTTGTGCCCTGCAAAACTTTTTGTGTTGTGCGAAAATGAGTCTTGGCAACCTTCGACAACACGTCCGCGCCGTGTTTCTTCACCAGCTCAATCCCAGCCGCAATGACTGCTTGTGACGCGCCTTTGGGTAACGTCACGCCGACTGTTTTGCCGAGCAGCCGTAAGCGATTCACAAATTCATCGCGCGCCAAGATAGAGGCCGCCGCCACGGCGAGATCGCTTTCAGCTTTGTGGCGTTGGACCAGTTCGATCTTCTTGCCGCGCTCCATCAAGGCGCGTTGGATAATCGCCTTGTTGCCGAATTGGTCAGAAATCGCTTTCGTCGCACCTGGTACCTTTGCCAGCATATTTTCGATGACGCGCGCGTGGCCCCAGCCGAGTAGATTATTGACGTTGCCCATTTTGGACTGCAACCGGTTATACGCTTCGTTGCCGATGGGCAGGACGTCCCATTTCGTTGCCGCGCGAATCCCTTTGGCCAGTTCGTTGATGCGCTTATCGCTGGTGATTTGCTTGCTGTCTTTGACGCCGAGCTCATGCATTGCCAGCGCTGTGTCGGCGTCGAGATAAACGCCGGCCACCACCAACGGCCCAAAAAAATCGCCCTTACCAGATTCGTCTACGCCGATGCGGGCTGCAATCATTTCAGGATTGAGAATGTGCTCGTAGCCGAGGCGCGCTTCGCCAAGCAGGATCGGCTCCAGGTAAAATTGGATAAAATCGGTCGTACCTTTGCCTTGGATTACCAGCTTGCCAGATTTGTAGAACGCGAGGCTGACCTTTTCGCCGCGGTGCTCCGCGCCGAAATGCGCGTACGGTACATCCCGGAACATGAACCCGCGCTGCTCCAAATCCGCCTTGAACTGGGCGGCTTTGTCAGCTGTTAGCTGGCAGGTGTAGGAGGTGCGGTCGGCCATGCCAAGACGATTCCACACTCTGCCACTACCGGTCAACGTGAAAACGCGCCTAATCAGCGCAAAAGCAAGACCGGTACGTCGGTGGTGCGCAGAAGATGCACAAAAATATCTTTAAAAAACCGGTTGGAAAACTTCGCGCGGGTCCGTGGTGTCATCAGAATCATATCCACTTCCGTGCCGGCAATAAACTTGGTCAGGTTCTCCATGCGATTATTTGGTTCTTTGAACATCAACACGTCGGCATTGGTACCGTGTTGCTGGTAAAGAGTACGAAGCGCATCTTGGTCGGCCGTTTTTTCGAGGTTCCCAAGTGGGAAGACGTGCAGCATGGCGTTGAATCGCTGCACCAATGGCATGACTTTAACGAGCGGGACGGTGCCGCCGGGTGTCAGTTCGGTTAACAACAAGAAGTGCCGGAAGCGGGGACGCTGCCAGTCCTCTTCGCGGACCGCCCGGCCGCGCACACAGAGGATGGAACACAAGGCGCGCTCAATGATGGTTTCGACAGTCTTGCCGGCTGACCACCAGGCAAAGTTGGCGCCGGGCCGGATTACTGACATGCAAATGAGGTCCACTGCCTTTGCCTTGGCGACACCGAGAATGACTTTGGCGACATCAGCATTGTAAAGGTAGAGCTTGGAGGACGGTACGGAGGCGTTCAAGGGCGGGTTGAAACCATCCCTGTCTTTAGCAAAGAAATCGTGCAGTCCTGGAAAATCGGTAAGTTGCTCCGGCTGATTTACAGAATCCGGATCCATGACGTGCAGTAAATACAACTTCTCCGGAAATGCCTGCGCCATGGTGAGCGCCCATGGAAACACCGTGTTCGATTCACGCGACAAATTGGTTGGGATTAAAATCCGACCTTGCATTGAAGACGCTAATCTAATGATGCCGGCCTAGATTGCAAGTTTCGCTACCGCAAATCTTTTCCATGGGATGCTCCCTGCCTAACCCTCGACGTCACCAACAATTTCCTCGACGATGTCTTCAATAGTAATAATCCCAATGGCGTGACCATCCGGATTAACGACGATGCACATCGGATTGCGGCTGGCCCGCAAGACCGGCAAGACCCGGTTAATCCGGTCAGTCGAAAGTACGCACTGCGGTTTCTGTAGCAATTCCTGCGCAGTCTGGCCGGTCGAAGCCGGGCCATTGAATAAAATTTCATACACGTTGACAACGCCGACGATCCGGTCATCCATGCGCACCGGCAAGCGCGCGTAGCCGGTCCGTTGCGAGACGTCAAATAACTCCGCCACGCCGGTCGCGGGCGCAACCGTAACCGTCCGTGCCAGCGGCACCATGATTTCATGGACAGTCTTGTACGGAAAATCAAACACGCCGTGAATCATTTGCCGCTCCTCAGCTGTGAGCGCGCCGCCAGCTTCGCCTTCCTTGGCTAGGTACTTCAATTCTTCACGGGTGACAAAAAAACTGACCGGCCGTTCGCTGCCGCGACCGCTCAGGCGTGCCAGCACATGCATCAACACGCCAAGAAACCAAACCAATGGCGCCAGCAGCCATGCCATCGCATTAAGCGCGTCGGCAAAAGTGAAACACAACCGGTGTGCGTATTGCCGAAACAACAACTTCGGTACCAGTTCTGCCAAGATCAGTACCACCACGGAACTAGCTAGCATCGTCGTTAAGTCAATCGCGAATCCCGGTCCCCACCACCGCATCGCCAAGGCTGACGACGCCACCGCGATGATGACATTACATAGATTTGAACCGGTTAATGTCGTCCCAAGTAGGCGGTCGGTGTTTTCGACAAAGCTGGTGACGATGATGGCTTGCCGGTGTTTGCGCTCCACTTCATGTCGGAGCCGGACTTTGTTCAACGAAATCAACCCGGTCTCCATCCCGGAAAAAAACGCGCTGAGAATCAGGCCGCCGCCGATGGTGATGATGAGCCAAAGTGTGTCCATCTCAGCCGGCCACCTCCAGCATGAGTTCCCGGACTCGGTTCTTGATGACCTTGACCGCAATGACCCGGACGTTGCCGGCGCGCACTTCTTCACCGTCGTGTGGCAGTGAGCCGAGCTGTGCAAGCATCCAGCCGGCAAGCGTTTCGCTGCCGGCCGCGTGTAAATTCAAACCACACTGGGCGTTGACGAGTTCAAGCTTAGTCTTGCCGTTAATCAGCCAGTGGCCGGGGTCAAGTTTCTGAATTAGAATTTCGCGGGTGTCAAATTCGTCTTCGATCTCGCCGATGATTTCCTCCAAAATATCTTCCAGCGTTACCATCCCCTGCGTGCCGCCATACTCATCAACCACGATTGCGACCGGGTGTTCCTGTTTACGAAACGTCTTCAATAACTTACCGACGCTCATTGTATCCGGCACAAAGTTCGGCAGCTCAATCACTTCGTCGAGTTCCCGGTGCGGGTTCATCAAAAATTCTTTGACGTTCAGCATTCCTTCAATGGTGTCCGGCGAATCGTGGATGATGGGTACGCGCCGGTGTTTGATCTGCCGGAGCGCCGACGCCATTGCATCGGGTGTGAGCGTATCCTCGATGCACTGCATATCCACGCGCGGTGTCATGACCTCGCGGATGTGCATTTTGTCGAGCGCAAGAATTTTATGGACCATGTCCCGTTCTTCCCGGCGAACAACGCCGGCTTGTTCACTGACGGTGAGCAAGGTTCGGTATTCGTCCGAAGTTGGTGCGCTATCGCGGGCGCGCCGGGAAGCAAAGTACGACCACTGCTCGATGTGGCGAACAACGGCCTCGGCCAAGACTTCAAAACCGCGCCGGACTTGCCGGGTGCCACGCTCGAAACGGTTGACGAACGGGGCCAGTTTCGGTGCAAAATATTCCGGGCGCCGGATCAGAATCGCTTTTGGCGTGACCTCGCCGCACACCAGCAATAACAACGTCATGACCGGTACCGCCAACACATCGGCGTGGTGCGGCGCGAGCCGTTGCAATAGATCGTAGCCGAGAATCGCTGTCGCGACGGTAATCAGCGTATCGCCGAACAGGATGGCTGAGAGCAGTCGTTGCGGCTTGTCGAGTAATTCGCTGATCAGCTGGCCACGTGTCGGTTGATCTTGCCGGAGGCGACGGACCTGCAGTTTACTTAACGCAAACAGCGCGATTTCCGTTGCCGAAAAAAATGCGGAGCCGGCCAGTAAGAACACCAGCCCGGCAAGTTCAATTGAAACAGTACGACTCATTCTGGATGGTCAGTCTAGAAGTTTTTTGCGGCAGCGTCAATCTACGCCGGTAAAAGAAAACCCGGTGCGAGTCGCCTCACACCGGGTTTCAAATTACCGGTAATTGTTATTTGTCTGGCAGCGGCATCGTCGGTGGCATTGCCAGTGGCGGTGGTTCGGGCAACAAGATTTCTACCTTAGTCTTGTTGCGCAAGTCTTTCAGATATTGTTTAACGACTTGCTCGCCTTGCAGGTTTTTCAAATAGCTTGCGATGTTTTCCTTCGTTTCGGCATAGGTCCGTTCGCCGGCCGGTGTGCGCTCAATCGCCTTGATGACGTGATAGCCGTAAGGCGTAGTGACGACATCGCTAATTTGGTTGGTTGCCAATCCGAACGCCGCGGTTTCAAACTCCGGTACCATCCGGCCGCGCGGGAAAAAGCCAAGGTCGCCGCCTTGTTCCTTGCTGCCGGTATCTTCCGAGAATTTGCGCGCTACGTCTGTAAATTTTTCACCGCCCTTGACCAGCGACAATGCGGCCTGAATCTGGGCAAGTTTTTGAGTGCGGACTTCCGCAGTTGCATCAGGCGGACAAAGAATCAAGATATGATTGGCGCGCATTTGTTCCGGAACGATAAATTTGCTGCGATTTTCGTCGTGGAACTTCTTGCAGTCGTCATCCGTAATCTTAACCTTATCTTCCACGACCTTCTTGATGGTTTCTTGAATCAGGAGTGTTTCGTGGATGCGTTTGGCGTATTCGTCTGGAGTTATTCCATTTTCGGCCAACGCCTTGGTGTAATTTTCCTCACTGCCGGCTTGCAACTTGGACTGCTCGATTTGCTCTTTAACGCGTACAGCAATGTTTGTCGGTTCATTGGCGGTGGCTTGCTGCAATACGAGCTCGCGAGTTGCGATTTCGTTCAGCACGTCATAGCTCAATCGTCCCAATTGTTCCTGCGGAAATACGCGGCCACGCATACTGAATTGCTTGATAAACGCGGTAACGGCTGGCTCGACTTGGCCCCATTTGATTTCAGTTTTCCCAACCCGCGCCACGATTTCGTCGGATTTATGGGTGGTTACCGGTGCGGTGGTTATAACTGTTGGATCAGCAGCACAAACAACGTTTGCCAACAGCGCGGACAAAAACAAAGCAGCAATTTTTTTCATGGTCAATAATGCCTTTGGTTAAGACTGGTTTAAGGGCGGGAAGCTACCATGTGATCCGGTAAGAATCAAGCCCCAGTTCGCCCGCCCAACTGGGTTGCTTGAATGGCGTCGAGATGGGTCTGCCGGCGCGCTTCCTGCGTTGGGCGCCAAGTGGACATCAGGAAGCCTAGAAGCCGGTGCGCCGGCACATGCTGGCGGCAATACTCGGCCGTGAGCGCGTAGTTCTCGCGGTGACTCCAGGTGCTTGCCGTGGGTACCTGCTCATAGCCCATTTCCTCTAGCCAATGGTAGGCCCGGACAAAGTTGGCGGGGTCGTTCTCCGGCAGTGGAAATAAGTTGCCATAGTACCAGTTGCTTTGGAGGACGCTGCGGGGCATGTTCTTGCGGAATACATCCTTCCCGCAGTTCCATAGCACATCCGACCACACCCAAGCCCGGGCCCCCGCCTTCTCAACGGCCGCCACGAGGAAGTTCAGATCGTGCCACCAGAGACTGCCTTGGCGCACGACAACATAGAGCAACTCCTTCTGATGTTGCCACGTTTCCTCATCCATTCCGATATGGAAGAACCGTGGGGCGTCAAACAGGTCTGCGACTTCGCGAATCAAGTCGGCACACACGGTGTAGTATTCCGGGGTGGATAGCTTGCGCGAGTATTCGCCAAGCCAGATGTCGTGGCAGGCTGAGAAGTTGAGTTTTGGGATCGGCTCAATCCCTAGGCTGCGACAGAAGTTCAACTCTTGCCGGAGTTTCGCGGGTGACCAAGCGCCTTCAACTGCGATTTCCGGGTGGCTCTGGTACCGGACCGCATCTCCAAGGTCGAGGAGTACCATGTTCATGCCGGCATCAGCCATGCGCCTGAGTACG
>JBAXAT010000033.1:0-8854 GCA_037142335.1 Verrucomicrobiota bacterium
CCCAAGCTAAGCCAGATATTGCGCCCAAGTTGAAACCGATAACGCAAAGCATAAACCGGCAGATTCGCTTCATGGTTGGAATCTATCACAACCGGGTTTAAGGTGAAATTCAGAACGCAGTAAGATTCATAATGACACCGACAGAACAAGCGCACGGACGATTTCGGGAGTTTGCCGGTCGCCGGCATTGCGTCTGGCTCGACACGGCAGCGGGTCAAGGCTTATGTCTGCTAGCTGCCGATCCGTACCGGGTGATTCGCGCCAAAAACCGGCAAGTCGAAATCATCACACCCACCGGCCGCCAGCTATTCGACGCCAACCCATTCGACGCACTCAACGCTGAACTCGCTAAATCCACCGGCACCGCCATCGGCTATTTCGGCTACGACCTGAAGAATTTCGTCGAGAAATTACCGGCCAAAGCCGTGGATGATCTTGGATTACCGGATCTATGGTTTGGGTTTTACGACGCACCGGTAACGTTTCAGAGCAAAACCGAAATTTCGCCGGCCGCAACCACGCCGGCCGTCGGTTATCCTTCTAATTTTACT
Source organism: Verrucomicrobiota bacterium (assembly GCA_037142335.1). Taxonomy (GTDB): domain Bacteria; phylum Verrucomicrobiota; class Verrucomicrobiia; order Palsa-1439; family Palsa-1439; genus CAINDI01. The sequence goes on from JBAXAT010000033.1 coordinate 552, forward strand.
CGTGAATCCTACTGGCAAGCGGTGCGCCGCGCGAAAGAATATATCGCTGCCGGTGATATTTATCAGGTGAACCTGTCGCAACGGTTTCAGTGTTCGGTGGACGCGCCGGCACCGGAAGTCTATCTCGCCTTGCGCGCGGCCAACCCGGCACCTTACTGCGCTTATCTCGATATTGGCGATGCGCAGATTTTATCGTCGTCGCCGGAATGTTTTCTCAAGCTCGACTGCCGGCAAGTCATCACCCGGCCGATCAAAGGCACCCGCCCGCGCTCCGTCAATCCGGCCGAGCTGCTCGCGTCGCCGAAGGATAATGCGGAGTTATTGATGATTACCGACCTCGAACGCAATGACCTCGGTCGGGTCTGCGAATTTGGCAGTGTCCATGTGCCGGAGCTGGTGCGCGTGGAAAGTTTTGCCACCGTCCACCACCTCGTCGCCACAGTCGCCGGCACGTTACGCCAGAATGTTAGTCATGTGGATTGCATTCGTGCCTGTTTTCCCGGTGGCTCGATTACTGGTGCGCCGAAAATCCGCGCGATGGAAATCATCGACGAACTCGAACCGCATGCTAGGGGAATCTACACCGGCGCGATTGGCTATTTCGGTCCCGATGGCCAGTCGCATTTCAACATCGCCATCCGCACAGCCGTGCAACAAGGAAGGCGCTTGACGTTTCAAGCCGGCGGCGGCATCGTGGCCGACAGCGATCCGGATGCCGAGTACGAGGAAACGCTCGCGAAAGCTCAGGGAATTTTCAATGCCCTCAACCAATTACACCTACGTCAACGGTAAGTTCGTTCCTAACCACAAAGCTGTCGTCAGCATCGCCGACCGCGGCTTTCTCTATGGCGACGGCTGTTTCGAGACGCTGCGCGTCTATGACGGTCGGATTTTTCGTTGGAACGAACATCTCGCGCGGTTATTCGACGGCCTGAACGCGTTCGGAATCGAAGCTTCGCTGTCGCCGGCGGAATTGCGCGCAGCCTGCCAAGCGTTGCTGCGGTTCAACGAAGTTTGCACCGGCGTGACGCGGATTTACCAGAGCCGGGATTCCATCGTAATCACCGCGCAAACGCGCGACTTTCCGGCGCGCGAGTTGTACGCCATCGTCAGCACCGTCCGCTTGGATGGCCGGCTGTCCCGATTCAAAACTGCAAACCGGCTCCCGTATATCCTCGCCCAACGCGAAGCCGAGCGCGCCGAAGTTAACGACGCCGTATTGCTGAATGCCGCCGGTAAAATCGTGGAATTCACCGCAAGCAATCTTTTCATTATAAAGAACGGCACGTTGCTCACGCCGCCGTTGACCGACGGCCCATTACCCGGCATCACGCGCGAGCTGGTGCTAGTGTTGGCCGCGACAGCGAAGTTGCCGGCGCGCGAGCTAAGCTTCGGGCCAGAACTACTGGCGACCGCCGACGAAGTTTTCGCCACCAACAGTCTGATGGAAATCGCGCCAGTCTTGACTTGGAGCCGCCCCGGTAAGTTCACGCGCCGCCTCCAAACTCTATACCGGCAAGCAGTGTGCGACGAACTTGGATTGTAAACTGGCCGAATCTCGGCCATCATACCGGCACCAATGAACCAAATCCACGGCCACGACGTTCTCAACATGATGCTCGCCTCCGGTAAGACCTACACCAAGGCCACGCTCGTGGCAGACATCATCAGCAAATTTGGGAGCGAAACCAAATTTCACACCTGTTCAGCTGAGGATATGACGGCGGAAGAATTGGTCACGTTCCTAGAATCGCGGGGCAAGTTCAAGCTACAAGCCGGCGGATTCCAGACTTCAGAAGACGTAATCTGCAAGCATTAAGACTTTGGCTTGAGTAAATCGCCGAGCTTTTCAAAAGGATTTGCCATCCGAGAAACTTCGGTTGTTGCCGGTTGCGTGGAACCGTCTACCAAACCTTGCAGCTTGTATTTTTCGTGTTCGTGATCGTGACAATAAATGCAGAGCAACTCCCAGTTGCTGCCATCATTCGGGTTGTTCTGGTGGTTGCCGTCTTTGTGGTGAACGGTGAGCTCAGGTAACCGCTTACCGGCAAATTCCCGGCCGCAACTGGCGCACAGATGCGGAAATAATTTCAACGCCCGTTCCCGGTAACCGCTTTGGCGTTGCGCCACATCCCGGCGAATCTTCGCCAGCATCGCGGTGTGTTTCTCAGCATCCGAGAGTGGTTTTTCTGTACTCATTTTGACTGGCCGTAAAAATAACCCAAACAGTTAAGTCTGTCGACTAACCAACGATGATCTGATGTTTACCAGGTTTCAATTCCAACACAACCCGGTCCGACCGGCGCGCGAGCTGCACAACCCCGGTCCCATGTTTTACCTTGGATTTTGAGACACAGATCAGTTCAGCACGGGCCGTCGTGTTGGGCGGAACGGTAAATACATATTCGGTCTGCTTTCCGCCAAGCCTGACTTTCCATGCGCTCTCAACTTTACCGTACATGGTTTCTAGCTTGGCGCGCGCATGCGTCAGTCCACCGCCGGGGTGCGGTCGAAACACAAGCCGCTTGTAACCGGATTTAACCGGGTCGCTGCCCAACCCGGCGACGCTGGCATACAACCAGTCACCGATGGCACCGTAGGCATAGTGGTTAAATGAGTTCATCAATGGATTCTGGAACCCTTTGTCGTGCGTCCAGCCGTCCCACCGTTCCCAGATGGTCGTCGCACCTTGCGTAACGGCATAGAGCCAACTCGGCCATTTCTTTTGGAAGAGCAGGCTATACGCCACGTCAAGGTGGCCGGTCTCAGTCAGGACATGGTTCAAGTAGGGCGTGCCCACAAAGCCAGTAGACAATCGCAGGCCGCGCTTCTGGATGTCGCGCACAAGTTGGGCCGCGACATCCGCACGTGCGCTGTCCGGGATCAACTGAAAGTGCAGCGCCAGCACACAGGCAGTTTGCGTGCCGCTGAAGAGGAAGTTGGCGCCGGTCAGATACCGGCGCGTGAACGCCAGCCGGACTTTACCGGCCAACGTTGCAAAGCGTTTTGCATCGGCGGCCTTGCCGAGGACGTCCGCCATCTGGCTGGCAAGGTCGGCCGAGTGCGCAAAAAAAGCGGTCCCGATTATTTCATGGGGTGTCCCAGTACCATCCTGTGACAACCAATCACCGAACGCGTGGCACTTCGTGGCAGGGTGACACCGAATCGAGTTTTTGCTCTGCGCTTTGATAAAATCGATAAAGCGGACGACTGCAGGGTATTGCTCCTCCAGGATTCGCCGGTCGCCGTAACACTGATACATCGTCCAAGGCACGATCACCGCCGCATCGGCCCAGGCGGGACCGCCGTCGCCACCGCGCCCGTGCGCCGTTGGCATGTAACTCGGGACGGCGCCATCCGCGCCTTGTGCGTCGCGCATGTCCTGCAGCCATTTTGTGAAAAAGGTCGCCACGTTCATGTTGAACGCGGCAGTGCGGCAGAACACTTGTGCGTCACCAGTCCAACCGAGGCGTTCGTCACGCTGTGGGCAATCAGTTGGAACTTCGAGGAAATTGCCACGCTGGCCCCATTCGATATTGTGCTGAAGTTGGTTAACCAACGGATCGGAGCAATGGAACTTCCCAGTCGGCGGCGTGTCGGAATGCAACACAATACCTGTGACCGCATCCGGCAACGGTTCGCCTTCCAACCCCTCGACCTCAACATAGCGGAAGCCGTGGAACGTGAAGCGCGGCTCGAACGTCTCGATGCCGTCCCCCTTGAACGTGTAGCTATCGGTGGCGGCCGCCGAACGCAGATTGTCGTAATACGGCGTGCCATCGGGCTTAAGTATTTCAGCATGCCGCAGAACAACCGTGCAACCGGCCGCACCGTGTGCCTTCAGGCGGACACGGCCCACCATGTTCTGGCCCAGATCAAAGATCCAGTTTTGCTTGGTCCAACCCTTGGCATATTTCCGCTGACTGATGGACTTGATTTCCAAGATGCGGCGGATGGGCGGATTTAAGCGCGCGACCAACAACGGCGGTAGCGCAGTATTGATCCGGACCGACAACCAAGTGCTAGCATCATAACCGACCACCGCCCATCCAGTCAGTTCCCGGCGGGCATCATAAATCTCGCCCATGAGAAAATCCGCAGCCAGAATCGGTCCCGACGCCGTCCGCCATTGATCATTCGTAACCACCACCTGCGTGCTGCCGTCCGCAAACTCAACAACCAAGCGCGCCTTGAACCACGACTGTTCGCCATACGTCTCCCGGTGGCCGGCTTCGCCGACATAACCGCAGTACCAACCGTCGCCCAGAATCGCACCGAGACAATTCACGCCGGGCGTCAGTTGCGCACGCACGTCAAAAGTTTGGTATTGCACCCGCTGCGCATAATCGGTCCAGCCCGGCGCGAAGACTTCGTCGCCCACCGGCTGACCATTCAAGACCGCTTCATAAACTCCCAAGGCTGTCGCGTAAAGCCGGGCGTGGACGATCCGCTTTTTCGGCAGCGTAAATTCCTTCCGCAGATGCGGCGCCGGTGTCGCCGCTTTTTTGCCGCCCACAATTGGCGAGCCAATCCACTCCGCCTCCCAATCCACACCGGGCAACCCCAATTCCCACCACGCTGTTTCCGTTGAAGTGGCTGGCTTGCCGGCCTCGTCCCAAACCGTCACCCGCCACCAAGCGCGCTGACCCGGCTTGAGTTTCTGACCGGCATAAACGACATGCACCGACTGGTCGGATTTAATCTTGCCGGAATCCCACAGATCCGCCGACCCATTTTTCCGCAACGATACTTCTACCCGGTAAGCCGATTGCCGCGTCCCTCGCTGCGTGCTGACCAGTTGCCATGACAATCGTGGCCGGTCGCCGTCAATTCCGAGCGGATTGGTTTGGTATTCACAGCGCAAGCGTAAAACATTCATGGCGTCAGTGTTCAAATCCACCGGAATGAGTCAATGCTATTCTGCCGGCCTCTCGTTGGTTTCAGTGCATCACAAGACGACTTGGGACAGCCGGTAAACGACCACTCAAAATATGTCATCGACCACATGAAATGCGTCCTCGACCACATAAAACATGTAGTCGACCACTCGATTTACGTGGTCGACCACTTAAAACACGTGGTCAGGGACGTAAATTACGTGGTCGAGGACTCGAAACACGTGGTTGACGACGTAAAACACGTCCTCGACCACATGAAAAACGTCGTCGACCACCTGTTTTAAGTGGTCGGCCACGTTAAAAATGTTGTAAACGGCTGAAAAAACGCGAATTGGCGCGATGGTACTGTGGTTTTTGCCTTGGCCTTGTCGGCGCTCAAGCCTGGCAACGGCCCCGGCAGCAAGAACGGCTACTGGCTAAACTTCGGCAGCGGCTGGAGTCATCTGGCCAACGACGATTTCGCCCAAATCCTAACCGGTGCCGCGCCGCGATTGTTTTTGGACGCAGGTGTAGTCGCGCCCGTCCCGGGCGCTTCGGGCGGAAGCCGCCGGGCCTTCGCCGCGTCGAAGTGGCTTCGGCCACGCAGGCGGGACGGCGGCAACTACACGGGGCCACTGGAGTTTGGCGATTGAGGCGACGCTGTTCGTGACCTATGCCGTGGTCAATGTTTGGACCGGTATGAAGCAAGGTGGCAACGATTCCACCGGCACCTATAGGAATACATGTCATGCTTTGGACTCGACCAAAGAGCAGGGTAATTGATATTATTCCCATCGGTTACATATGAGTGAGAAAGATTCAAAAACAGTACACAACGACCACAAGTATTTAACTGAACAGGAAGTTGAAAGGATCGTTGATAAAAAGGTTTTGGAAACCAAACTCACGATCACCGAAAGTCGCCTAAATCACTTTTTTGTCCTCGCCGGTGTTTTCTTAACCATTTTTGGCATCATCGTGCCGTTGTTTTGGTCATTCAATTCATCTGAGAAAACCGAAAAGGCTATCGACCGGATGGCAGTAGCTACCGACAAGGCTATTGCCCAGATGAAGGACGATTTCCAGAAACTTGCTGGAACAGCGCTACGGAAACCAATTTTGGATTGCTTCGTTGATGGCAAACGGCTCGAGGGTGGTGTACTACGGCTGGGGCCTTCTTCACGCAGATCTCGGACGATTGAGATTAGGAATCACGGAGATGCGCCAGCAAAGAACATGCAAGTTCGATTTTACCATAATCTGAATGCAATCGTATCCGAAGATTGGAACTTATTTGGTGGGAGTTGGGCGGAGATAACTAGTGATGAGCCAAATTTCCAGAAGGAGTCCCGGTTTCATTCGCCATTTGATCCGCTCGATCCTAAAGACAAGGCGGAGATTCCGATAGGCTTGGTTGCTGTTCAATCTATGCCGACAAACTCCACAGCGTTGCTCAAAATATTTTACGAGCAGACGGAGCCTATACAAATAGGCTTCACCATTGTTGTGTCGGACAAGGATTGACGGCACAGCGACATGACGATGCTATTGTTCCCAAACATACTGTGGATTGCTGACGATACCGAATACGGTGGCGATTTAACCAAGTTTTGTATTTTAGATGACGACTCGATCATAATTCATTGCAAAGACGACAAAGACAATTGTTACACTGTTCACCTTTACCCAGAGTCAAATTCTGACACCCTCAAGGGCCAATTATTCTGGAGCGAAAACGGCAAACCAGTTTTATGTGGTGATGTTAAGGCTGCTCGTTTTGAGAACACCGATGCAATTCTATTAAAGCTGATAGGCTTGAGGATAATGTCCTTTATTGGTGGGTTGTTGAAATCAATAAGACGCAAGTGGAGAAAATCAAACGCAACTATTAGGGCGGTGACTCAACCTGCCTTTTGCCATGTCTGACCAATTCGTTAGGGCATTTGTCGCCAAATTGATTCTGCTGGAACAACAGACTGGCGCAAGTGTCCAGTACCGTGTCATGCCGCCTATCACGGAGCCTTTCCCCAATCAGCTTTCAATTCAAAAAACTGCCAAGGACATTGCCGCCTTCATTGGATTGACAGGCTTTACTTTCGTCATTGCAATAGCAAAACAGAAAGAAAAAGTGGCTGGGCATATCGACCTTTCGACTTGTGGGCAGGACGTTCATATCGAGATCGACAGCGACATGATGAAGTTTCCTGATGCTGTTGGCGCAACACTTTGTCATGAGGTGTGCCACAAATGGCTTCAAGTAAAAGGAATCCGCTCACCGGTTAAAATTGACAACGAAATCCTGACCGACATCACAAGCGTGTTTCTCGGCTTCGGCAAGATTATGCTTACCGGTTGCCGAACTCAAAATGTCAGGTATGAATCCATTCCCAACGGAACGAGGACGACCACGGAGACCATGACGGCCGGCTATCTCGACCGTGACCAACTTGCCTTCGTTTATGGTTTGGTTTGCGCAATGCGGAAGGTTCCACTGTCAGAGTCAATATGTGGATTGAATATCGAAGCTGAAAGCGCAGTTCGCAACTGCAACTCGTTTTATGGGCATCATTACGACTCACGATTTCACAAACTCGAAGCGCCTGAAGAATGCGTTGCTGAATTTACAAGCCGAGTAAACCAGGCGCAATCCACTTTGGCGGATTTAGACAAGCATGTGACCTACATGAAAAAGAGTTTGTGCCAGACTGCGGACGAATTTCTAAAAAATAAACACAATACACTTGAGTCACTGCACCAAAAAGCCGAAGCACTGACTCAAAACATATCACCTGATCCAGCATTGCGTTTTCTTCAGGCTATCGAGACTGAATCCAAAATTAACGAATTGATTGGGCAAGTCCATTCAGTCTCACAAGAGGGGCATGGAATGCTCCAGCACACCCGAGCGATTAGCCACATTCTGTCCCAAAATGGTCATCATTTCCCGCCTCCATCGCCCGAAATGTTTAATATCGTGACCTGTCCACAAGACGGAACGAAGCTGAGACTGCCAGAAAACTCGGGTGACCTGATCGTAACCTGCCCAACCTGCAAGTATCGTTTTGCGTACAATACCAGCGCGTCGTTATTTCCGTCGGAGAACAATACTAACAAAGCGAACTACCGGCTGGGCAATCGTATAAAATCCATTTTACGAAGGGTATTCCTTTACGAACCCAATCGTTAATTCCCTTGGTCGGAAGGGTCAACTCCGCACACGTGACGGAACGGCTGGGGCCCGGTTTCATCCGCACCCGGCGCGCAACTACCGGGTTCGATACCGGGCCTTGGCTTCCTTGACGTGAAAGCCGATGTCCTTCTTGGGCGGCGGCTCCGGAAGGGCGGGCGGATCGAGAATGTCCATGACGCGCTGTCGCCGGGGTCAACTCCGCACACTTGACGGAACGGCTGGTGCCCGGTTTCATC
>JBAXAT010000034.1:0-8800 GCA_037142335.1 Verrucomicrobiota bacterium
GACTTCAATTTCGCCGGCCGCTGCGCCAGCCATGTTAATGACTGAAATCTTCATTGGCTCTTCTTCTTTGCGTGACGAACAACGACAACTGCGCCGCGCGGTCCAGGCACCGCGCCTTCAATTAGCAATAAGTTATCGGCTTCCCGGACTTGAATTACACGTAAATTTTGTGTAGTGATTTTTGTATTCCCCATGTGTCCTGGCATACGTTGACCACGAAATACACGACCTGGAAACAACCGTTCGCCAATCGCGCCGGGACGACGAAACCATCCCTTCTGACCGTGACTTGCAGGACCGCCGGCAAACTTGTACCGCTTAACAACGCCTTGAAAACCCTTGCCCTTACTCGTTCCAATGACGTCCACGAACTGACCAGGTTTAAATTCTTTTACTGTGATTTTGTCACCAACGCTAAATGTGACTGCCGCAACAGTCCGGTATTCACGAATCGTTCTAGCCGGTGCGGCGTTTGCTTTCTTACAGTGCCCGATCAGCGGCTTTGTCGCGTGCGTTAACTTTCGTTCGCCAAAACCGAGTTGAACGGCATGATAACCGTCTTTTTCCGGTGACTTCTTTTGCAGAACTGTACACGGACCAACTTCGATTGCAGTCACACCGACCACATTGCCATGCGCGTCGAAAAGCTGCGTCATCCCTAATTTTTTACCTAGAAGTTCCATAACTAAATCTTAATTGTGATATCAACGCCAGCCGGGAGGTTGAGCTTCTTTAATTCATCCACGGTTTTCGCGGTCGGATCGATAATATCAAGCAACCGTTTGTGAGTCCGCATTTCAAATGACTCCATCGACTTCTTATCGCAATGCGGGGACCGATTCACCGTGTGTCGCCAAATGTCTGTTGGCAACGGAATCGGACCTGCAACCTTTGCGCCGGTACGCTTAGCGGTTTCAACGATCTCGTGTGCCGACTGGTCGAGCAGACGATGGTCATATCCTTTTAAACGAATCCTAATCCGCTGATTATTCATTTCTTCTGAGCCTCGGCAGCTTTGTCGCCGGTTATCTTATCCAAAATTGTTGCAAGGATATTTTCAGGTACTTTCTCAAATGCAGCCGGTTCCATCGAGTAACTCGCCCGACCCTTTGTCAGTGATCGCAATCCAGTCGCATAGCCAAACATCTCTGCCAGCGCTACGGTAGCGTGTACAATGGTCGAATTTGCGCGTGATTCGATGTGACTAATTTTGCCACGCCGGCTATTTAAATCACCAATCACATCACCCATGTGTTCCTCGGGGGTGATAACTTCAACGCTCATAATCGGCTCAAGCATAATTGCGCCGGCCTTTCGGCAGGCATCCTTGAACGCAAAAATACCAGCCATTTTAAATGCAATCTCTGAGCTGTCTACCTCATGAAACGTACCATCTACAATCTCAATGTACACATCCACCATCGGATAGCCACCAAGAACGCCAGTCTGTGCGGCTTCGATAATACCATCTTCGACCGCACCGATGTATTCACGAGGAATAGAACCGCCAACGGTTTCGTCCTCAACGACTACGCCGGAACCTTTCTCACCACGCGCAATTGTAATGCACGCGTGACCGTATTGACCACGTCCACCTGATTGACGGATAAACTTGCCTTCACCTTCGGCAGATTTTGTAATGGTTTCACGATAAGCCACCTGCGGACGCCCTGCAGTAGCGCTAACGTTGAATTCACGAAACATCCGGTCTTTGATAATATCTAGGTGCAACTCTCCCATACCGGAGATAATAGTTTGACCGGTCTCGTGGTCCGATGTCAGGCGAAAAGTTGGGTCTTCATCAGCAAGTCGTTGAAGCGCCGTGGACATCTTGTCACGATCGGCCTTGGTATTCGGCTCGATGGCCATTGAGATGACCGGCTCTGGAAATGTGATTGATTCAAGTAAAATTGTCTCGTCCTCGTCACAAATTGTATCACCAGTCGTGATATTTTTAAGCCCGACCAATGCGCCGATGTCACCCGAATAGACTGTGTCAATTTCTTGACGATGATTGGCATGCATTTCCAGCAACCTGCCAATACGTTCCCGCTTGTTATTTCGCGGATTGTACACCGTCATTCCCTTGGTGGCCTTGCCGGAATACACTCGGAAGAAAATCAACTTACCTGCATATGGATCGGTCCAAATCTTAAACGCGAGCGCGCTAAATTTTGCGTTATCGTCAGCTGGACGCGTTTCTGGTTCCTTGCTATCCGGGTTCATGCCGGCAACATCAGGAATATCTACCGGCGATGGCAAGTAATCCACTACTGCATCAAGCAATGGTTGCACGCCCTTGTTCTTGAATGCCGATCCACAAACCACCGGCACAAGTTCATTATTAATTACAAGACGCCGTAAACCGGCCTTCAACTGAACAAGAGAAATCTCTTTCCCTTCGAGATAAAGATTCGCAGTTTCATCATCCTTGTCAGCGACTGCATCAACAAGTTTAGTATGCGCGGCTTTTGCATATTCAAGCAAATCAGCAGGAATATCTGTAACTTCGAACTTTGCACCAAGTTCTTCGCCTGACCAAATGTGCGCCTTCATCTCGACAATGTCGATAATACCTTTAAAAGCTGCTTCTTTGCCGATCGGCAATTGAATCGGGACAGCGTTAGCAGCTAGCCGGTCGCGCATTTGTGCAACAGCTGCCTCAAAGTCAGCGCCAGTTCGATCCATCTTATTAACGAAAGCTATGCGAGGAACCTTGTACTTGTTTGCTTGGCGCCAAACAGTCTCAGATTGCGGTTCAACACCACCAACAGCACAGAATACTGCACAAGCACCATCAAGCACGCGCAAGCTGCGCTCAACCTCAACAGTAAAGTCAACATGCCCTGGCGTATCAATGATATTAATACGATTCTCGCGCCAAAAACAGGTAGTTGCAGCACTGGTAATTGTGATACCACGTTCCTGTTCTTGCTCCATCCAGTCCATCGTGGCCGTACCTTCATGAACTTCACCAAGCTTGTAGACCTTGCCGGTATAGTAAAGTATGCGTTCGGTCGTCGTTGTTTTACCAGCGTCGATGTGCGCACAGATACCGATATTCCGCGTCCGCTCAAGCGTCACTTGGCGCTTTACGTCGGACCGCGATTGCGGCGTCTGCATTTTCGATTGTTCAACGACAGTTGCCATTTTGTATCTAACGAAAGTTATTTCCGATGAACTTTTCTATCTGATTGCACTTCAAGACTACCAACGGTAATGCGCAAACGCTCGATTAGCCTGCGCCATCTTATGCATATCTTCGCGTTTTTTGACGGCATTACCAGTATTATTGGCCGCGTCCATAATTTCGGTCGCCAAAGCAATGGTCATACCCGCTGCCTTCCGGGCCTTAGCATAATCAATCATCCACCGCAATGCCAACGCCTCTTGACGGTCAATAGTAACTTCCACCGGAACCTGGTAATTAGCCCCACCAACACGACGGGACTTGACCTCCAGTTTCGGTTTCACATTATCCATAGCAGCCTGGAGGATCTCCAGCGGATTTTTGTCTTTATGCTTCTCCGCAATACGCTCAACCACACCATAAACAATGCGCTCTGCAACAGCCTTCTTACCATCGCGCATAACAGTATTAATCATTCGTGTGATCAATTCGCTGTTAAATCGCGGATCCCCATTGCGCTGGCGTTTTTCTGATCGGTGTCGGCGCATGAAAATTATTTCGCCGCCGGCTTGGCAGCGCCTTCCTTAGGACGTTTCACACCATACTTACTACGGCTACGACGTCGTTTTTCAACGCCCATTGCGTCAAGCGTACCACGAACAATATGGTAACGCACACCCGGCAAGTCCTTCACACGACCGCCACGCACAAGTACAATTGAATGCTCCTGCAAATTATGACCTTCGTCAGGAATGTACGCAATTATTTCCGTTCCATTTGTCAGGCGAACCTTAGCAACCTTACGGAGAGCTGAGTTCGGTTTTTTAGGCGTGCGCGTCATAACCTGCAAACAAACTCCACGGCGCTGCGGACAGCCGTGCAGTGCTGGAGACTTCGAGCGCACTTTAAGTCTAGAGCGGCCGTTGCGAATTAATTGATTGATTGTCGGCATTGTATAAAACTATTCTCTTGAACTGATACGCAAGAGAATTAAAACTTTATCAGGCTGCTCAATTTTACGCAAGAACTTTTCGCGTTTTTTTGCACAGCTATTCAAGTATCTCTGCCTGTGATTCAGTCGTCGACTCTGCAAACGGCTGTTCGACCGGTTCGCCAAGCGCAATCACTTGTAAATTTCGGTGCTTGGAATAACCTGTACCGGCCGGAATTAAGTGACCCATAATTACATTTTCTTTGAACCCACGCAACGTGTCCACGCGCCCATGCGTCGCCGCCTCGGTTAACACACGCGTTGTATCTTGGAACGACGCGGCACTGATAAATGATTCTGTACTCAGTGAGGCCTTAGTGATACCAAGTAACACTGGTTGTGCCTCAGCCGGCTTACCACCGGCCTCAGCCACGCGCTTGTTCTCTTCCTCGAAGATAATCTTGTCAACCTGATCGTCCCACAGGAATTTCGTGTCGCCCGGATCTACAACGCGAATCTTGCGCAACATCTGCCGCACAATAATTTCGATATGTTTGTCATTAATCTCAACACCTTGAAGCCGGTACACTTCCTGCACTTCGTTAACGAGGTATTCCTGCAAGTCTTGCGGTCCGCACACTTCCAAAATTTCATGCGGCACGACCGGCCCCTCGGTTAATTGCTGCCCCTTCTTTACCACATCGCCTCGGAACACAATAATGTGTTTCGAAATTGCGATTAGATGCTCTTCCTCAGCACCAGACTTCGTGTCCTTAACCAAAATTCGTCGCTTGCCACGCACCGTGCCGGCAAAATCTACAATGCCGTCGATTTTTGCAATCTCAGCCGCATCTTTTGGTCGTCGTGCTTCGAACAATTCAGCAACACGTGGTAAACCGCCGGTAATATCTTTAGTCTTGAAAATCTTTCGTGGCGTCTTAGCCAATAGGCCACCTGCGTTAATCTTACTGCGCTCTTCGACAATAATATGTGCACCAGCCGGGATACTGTAGAACGCAAGAACTTCACCGGCATCATTGACAACGTTGATTTGCGGGTGCAAATCTTCTTTGTGTTCAATAACCATCGTCCCCATCAGGCCAGTCGCTTCATCTAGTTCACGCTTGACTGTAATCCCTTCAATTAAGTCATTGAACTTTACGGTCCCGGCAACTTCCGACAAGACCGGTACGTTGTATGGATCCCACTGAACAAATATGTCACCTTTATTTACCGTACCACCATCTGGAACTGTGATTTCTGCGCCTATTACAACTGTATAGCGTTCAAGTTCTCGTCCTTCGGCATTGAAAACAGCGACTTGTCCGTTCTTATTAAGTACAACCCAGTTGCCCTCTGTCCGCTTGACTGCGCGCAAATCTTGATACCGAACTGTGCCGTCATTTTTCGCTTTAATTTGCGGCTGCTTGAACACCTGACTAGCTGTGCCGCCAATGTGGAATGTCCGCATCGTCAACTGAGTGCCAGGTTCGCCAATAGATTGCGCAGCAATAATACCGACTGCCTGCCCAATCTTCACTGGCGCGCCAGTGGCTAGGTTGCGACCATAACAAACCGCGCATACACCACGCCGTGACTCGCAGGTTAGTACTGATCGAATCTTGATGCGCTCCAAGCCAAGCTTGCTCACTACATCCGCCGCAACTTCGTCAATCTCAGTGTTGGCTTTGACGATTTTTTTCTTTGTAATTGGATCTGTAATATCCTCAGCTGCGACGCGACCAACAATACGCTCATTAAGCTTGACGATTTCATCTTCACCTTCGAAAATCGGTTTAACAAAAATACCGTTTACGGTGCCGCAATCCTCTTCGAGAATGATTACATCCTGAGCAACATCTACCAATTTTCGCGTCATATAACCGGAATCTGCCGTCTTAAGAGCAGTGTCGGCTAAGCCCTTACGGGCACCGTGTGTTGAGATGAAATACTCAAGCACCGTCAGACCTTCACGGAAGTTTGATAGAATCGGTCGCTCAATGATTTCGCCAGACGGTTTAGCCATTAAACCACGCATTCCGGCCAGCTGCCGAATCTGCTGTTTGGAACCACGCGCCTTGGAATCAACCATCATGAACACGGGGTTCAATTCAGCCTTGCCGTTGTTATGCTCCATCGCGCTGTACATGCTGGACGAAATCCGGTCCGTGGCATGCGTCCAAATATCAATAATCTTGTTGTACCGTTCGCCGTCGGTAATGACGCCACGCCGGTATTGCTTCTCGACTTCGCCAACATCTTTATGAGACTCGCGAACAACCTGATCTTTTTCCTTTGGAACGATCATATCGTCAATGCCAATCGAGATCCCGGCACGCGTCGCACTTTCAAAACCGAGCGCCTTAAGCTTATCAAGCACTTCAACAGTGCGGGCGTGTCCAGCAGTCCGGTAACACTGCCAGATAATTTCACTAAGCGTCGATTTATTGACGGTCTTGTTGTGGAAACCAAGTTCCACCGGCCAGATTTCATTAAACAAAACACGCCCCACCGTCGTCTCGATTACCTTTGCGGTTGGAACTCCATAAACTGTCTTGCGACCATAATCCGGATTCTTTAACCGGATCTTCTCATGAATTTTTACATCGTTTTCGTCGCGCACGAAAAACACCTCATCCGCGCCGGTAAAGAGTTTGGGACGGAAACCGTCCGGCAACTTGTCCTTGCCGGGATTAGTAAGATAATACACACCCAATGCGATATCTTGCGTCGGCGTCGTGACCGGTTTACCGGACGACGGCGAGAAAATATTGTTCGTAGCCAACATCAACATGCGCGCTTCCATCTGCGCCTCAATCGACAACGGCACATGCACAGCCATCTGATCACCGTCGAAGTCGGCATTGTACGCGGTACAAACTAGAGGATGAATGCGAATTGCTTCGCCTTCGATGAGCTGTGGTTCAAAGGCCTGAATCGAGAGCCGATGCAAAGTCGGCGCACGATTGAGCATCACCGGATGACCCTTTGTGACTTCTTCTAAAATATCCCACACTTCCGGCGCTTGTCGCTCGATGAGTTTTTTTGCAGAGCGAATTGTGTGTACCAAGCCCATTTCACGCAACCGGCGGATAATGAACGGCTCAAACAATACGAGTGCCATCTTCTTAGGTAAGCCGCATTGGTTCAACTTTAATTCTGGTCCAATCACGATGACCGAACGCCCGGAATAATCCACGCGCTTACCGAGCAGGTTCTGACGGAACCTGCCCTGCTTTCCTTTGAGCATATCCGCAAGCGACTTTAGCGGTCGTCCACCAGCGCCGGTTACCGGACGGCCATGCCGTCCATTGTCGAGTAGTGCATCAACGGATTCCTGCAGCATGCGCTTCTCGTTACGAATAATTACATCTGGCGTGCGAAGCGAAAGCAAATTTTTCAACCGATTATTCCGGTTAATAACACGCCGGTATAGGTCGTTGAGATCGCTAGTTGCAAACCGCCCGCCTTCAAGTGGTACGAGCGGCCGTAAGTCCGGCGGAATCACCGGTAATACTTCGAGTACGAGCCACTCCGGCCGCATCTTTGAGGCGAGAAAGGCCTTTGTCATTTTAAGCCGCTTGGCAACTTTTTTCTTAATCTGCTTGCTCTTAGTCGTGTCGAGCTGATGCTCCAATTCATGCGCATTTTTACGCAAGTCAATCCGTGACAACAAATCTTTGACCGCTTCCGCGCCCATCTTCGCAATGAATCCGTCGCCATATTGTTCACGCGCTTCACGGTATTCCATTTCCGTGAGTAGTTGCTTTGACTTGAGCGGCGTCTTGCCCTCATCAATAACTACATAATCTTCGTAATACAGAACGCGTTCGAGTTCTCGCGCTGTCATATCAAGCATCAATCCCACTCGTGACGGCATCGCCTTGAAAAACCAGATATGGCTAACCGGTACCGCAAGCTCGATGTGGCCCATCCGTTCCCGGCGTACGCGCGCTAATGTAACTTCGACGCCGCAGCGATCGCAAATAACTCCACGGTGCTTGATGCGTTTGTACTTACCGCAATTACATTCCCAGTCACGAACTGGACCAAAGATGCGCTCACAGAACAAGCCGCCCTTCTCCGGTTTGAATGTCCGGTAATTGATGGTCTCCGGGTTTTTTGTTTCGCCGTGCGACCACGAGCGAATCACGTCTGGTGCTGCCACACCGATACTGACGCGGTCAAATGCCTCCGTCTTTTCCAATCCGAGCGCCGCACGTGCGGCGGCCGTGGCGGCTGCAGTAGAGGGAATTGTTGCGGCGGTGGTCTTAGTGTTAGTACTCATGGATTACTTGCTGCCTCCGCTCTTCCCGACGCGAACGTCGAGGCACAAACTTTGCATTTCTTTCATCAACACGTTGAACGACTCCGGCGTGCCGGCTTCTAGCGTATTTTCGCCTTTGACAATGGACTCATAAATCCGCGTTCGGCCTTGCACATCATCGGACTTGACGGTAAGCAACTCCTGCAGCGCATACGCCGCACCGTAGGCTTCCATCGCCCAAACTTCCATTTCGCCAAAACGTTGGCCGCCATATTGTGCCTTACCACCGAGCGGTTGCTGTGTAACCAGAGAGTACGGTCCGACTGCGCGCGCATGAATCTTGTCGGCTACTAAGTGGTGCAACTTTAGTAGGTAAATGTAACCAACCACCACTTCCTGATCAAACGTCTCGCCGGTTCGTCCGTCGTAAAGACGCGTCTTGCCGTGCATCGTAACCCACTCGAAACCAGGC
>JBAXAT010000035.1:0-8741 GCA_037142335.1 Verrucomicrobiota bacterium
GGAGATGTCCTGAACAACCACCGGCAGCTTGAGGCGCCGGTCAGTGTCAGCGTCCCGCATCTTCCCACCCACCGAACGGATGTTCGGGAAGGTGTAGTCCTTGTTCATGTGACCGGAGCGGTCGGAGACGAATACGACAGTCTTACCGTCGGGTGAGATGCAGGGGCGTTCGTCGACGAACGCGCCCGTCGTGAGTTGCTGGCGGTTCTGGCCATCGCGATCCATGAGCCAAATGTTGCGCGGACTACGCCCGAGTTGAAACTGTTCACTCATCCGCCAGTCGGTTTCAGCGGAGACTCCGAAATTGGAAAAGTAAACGACGCGCTGGGAGTCGGCGGTCCAGAACGGATGGCCGTTCACGGCGCCGTTATCGGTGAGCCGCCCCACCATCTTGCGTTCAAGATCAAAGCGCCAAACGTTGAAGCCCGTTTCTCCCGGCTCGCGGCCCCAGTAAACAACCTGGTCGCCGGCACGATTGATCATCGGTTGGATGAAATAGCCGTCCAAACTTACTTGCCGAATCGTGCCGGCCACCGGACCGGTCGTGTCGAGTTGAATCGTGTAGACCTGACAGTGTCGTTCGCTCATCGGTGCCGCACTCGCAATTTGTGGACTTCGCCATTGGAATTCGTGGACATGATATTTGCTGGGAATGGTCGGCCTTCGTAGGTTTTGAGTGTGACATTTTCCTGTTCGAGGCCGTCCGGTAGGAAGATTTCCGTGCTGGAATTCTCGGCAGCGACAAACCGGCGCGGCGAGACGATTTCGAGATTAGCATGGCCGGGATCGTCGCTCGGCAGCCAACGCGAAATGCTGCCCCATTGATGTTGCTCGGCGCCCCAGTATGAACAGCCGACGATCTTGCGCCAGTCGCCGGGGAATCGGACTTCGCCACCGGTCTGGCCGACGTCGACGCGGTGATGGTTGTCGTCGTGTTGAATCTTAAACTCCACCAGCTTACCGGCGGTGATAATCGCACCATACCGGCCATTCGTCGGGCGAACGCCGTGGTTGACGACGAGGTAAGCCCATCGGCGTTCGTGGACGGTATTGTAGCCCGGCTTTTCAGATTCGTTGCCGGCGACTTGTGGCATGTTAAGGTCTTTGTAGGAACCCTGCCGATTTTCGACAATCAATTGCGCGGCGCACAGCAACTGGATGCTGACATTGCGAATGCGCAACGTCTCGCCAGCTTTGACCTCCCGGATGCCGATGGGCAATTCATCATCAATTACCGGCGAGTGAAACAACGTCGTCACGACCGGCTCCGCGGAATCGCAGCGGATTTGGCTACCGAGCAAAATCAGTGCGTCCGGCGTGACGAAGAGACTCTTGTTGGCGCGGAGCGTGTCCTGACCAGCTGGGGCGAGTAAATATTGCAGACCGAGCACAGCGAAGTCATCGCCGGCAAGGCCGCCGCAGAACGCGCTGTCGCCATAGCTTTCCGGCGGCGGTTCGATGTTGTCGCACCGCGTCACGCCCATCAAGCGTTTCCAGTTCATTGTCGTGATGGTGGTGTGATCAAACTCGCGGCCGTCGGTCATGAATGCGATGGAAAACTCGGCCATCGACGACGCGTGGATATTGTAGCCGAGCATCGAATTCCACATCTTGGTCTGGCCGGAACTCAGCCGGACCGAGGCGAACCAGTTCGGCTCGCGCACGAGGAGGTATTCGCTGCACGGATAATAACGGATTCCTTCCAAAACGCTCAGGTCGGCTTGAATCGGCTGCTGGATTCGCGTCAACAAAAAGCTGCTGGGCGGTTTCTGCGGTTTGCCATCCGGATCCGGTCCCAACAGACCATCGACAACAGCGGCGGCAAACACGGCTTTGTCTTGGGGCAGCAAGTCGGTGCTCAACCCCAAGAGGGCCGTTCCGAGTAACGCGCCGCCATGGCCGCCATACAACGTCCCCGGCGTTGCAATCCCCCGGTCAATCGTGTAGGGCGCCATCCGGCCGCGCCAGGTGTTGCGCGCAAAAAATTCGCGAAACATACCGACATGCAATTCGAGGATGTCATCCGACACCTGCCACGGCGTGCCGTGGGTGAGATAAATCCAGTGGCCTTGCACCCAGAGACTATTGGTGCCGTACGCGGCGTTGACCCCACGGCCATGGAACTGGTAACTCCAATCGGCCTGCAACCCCTCGCTGCCGGCCGCCCGCCCCATCGCGATGGGCACTTGCGTCTGGATGGTGTCGAGCCATTGCGGGTCGTTCAGAATCAGGCCGCGCAACAAGCCGCACGCTAGCACGCTCTGGTCATTCGACCCGCTGGCCACTGGCCGGCCGACGATCCCCTGGAGGCGGTCGAGTTTGAAAACTTTGCAGGGCATGTGGTCGAGGTCTTCCAAAATCAACTGGCGTAAATCGGCGGGGATTTGATTGCCGCAGAGCAGCAACGTGGAGCAGAGGCTACCGGGAAAACCGATGTCCCACGAATGCCAGCTCCCATCCCGCGGTTGGTCGGGGCGGACGTAACGTTCTCCAAACCGCAATCCGGCAATGATGCGCTCCAAAATCTCGGGCTTCTGGGAGTGCCGCGAAAACGGACAGCGCCACGCGAGCGCCAGTTTGGTAATCAACTCAAAGACACCGGTGCCGAAAGTGAACTCGGCATGGGTCAGGACTTTGCCATACGGGCTGCCGTGTTCGGGGCTCCCGGGGTTCCAGGCTTGTCGGGCCAGAACATAGTCGGCGAGCGAATCAATTTTTTCAACCACATCGGTCACGCTCGCCCGGCTGGACTCCGGTGCGCCGACTCCGCAATGAACAAAGAGCCAACGGTCACGGATCGTGGCGAGAGCAGCTAGTTTGGTAGTGTTCATAAATTAGGTCTGGCAGTGTCCGAATTTACGCTCCGCGAGTCAATCTTTACTCCGCAATGAAATCCGCGGTACCCGCCGTTACTGACGCATTCTTCCCTTGCAATTCCGCGCCGCCGAGCCAAGATAATCAGTGCTATGTTGGACAAACCGAATATTCTGTTCATCGTTACGGACCATCAGGCGTTCCACGGGCACCATCGGCCGGGTGAGTTTGAGTATGTCTGGCCGAGGTACGAGAAGTTCTGCGGCGAAGGCATCCGGTTCGAGCGGGCTTACTCGGTGAGCCCGGTCTGCACGCCGGCCCGGTCGAGCATGATGACCGGCGAGTACCCGAGCCAGCACGGTCTCATGTATAACAGCGACTACGGTGGCGATTTCAAGCCCAACCAGGAGCTGTACAGCCATCATCTGGCGCGCGCCGGCTACCGCAACGCCTACATTGGCAAGTGGCACTGTTCGCACACGCGCCTGCCGGCGGACTACGGCATCGAGGGCTGGGCCTTGCCGGACTACGGCAAAGTCTACATGTCCGACGAGTACAAGCGCTACACGGAAGAGCGTGGATTCGGCGCGGCGCGAGCGCAAATCGAACACCAGCTGGACTATCCTGAATGGGAAGGGCAGACGATCACCCTCTATCACGATAGTCCGTTCCATTTCATGGGCAGCAGCGGTGTGCTAGTGGGACCGCCCGCGGCGCACGAAGAGCAATTCGTGGCCCATCTGACTGTGAACAAATTGAAGGAGCTGACACATGGTGCGCAGCCCTGGAGTTTGGTCGCCAGTTTCTGGGGCCCCCACAATCCGTATTTCCCCACGGAGCCATATGCGTCCATGTTCGATCCCAAGAAGATCCCGGAGTATCCAACCTTCCGCGATGATCTTGCCGGCCGTCCACTGCGCTATCTCCTGCACCGCCATTACCACCATGCGGGTGCCCGCCGGTGGACGGAGTGGCCCGTGTGGCAGGAGATTCTGGCCAAGGCGTACGGTCAGGGCCTGCAGACCGATGCCGCGATTGGCCAGATCCTGGATGCGCTGGAGGCATCCGGTCAGGCCGACAACACGATCGTGATCTGGTGTGCGGACCATGGGGATGCCGTGGCCTGCCACGGCGGCCTGTGGGACAAGGCGTCCACCTTCATCGAGGAGGTCACCCGCGTCCCGTTCGCCATCCGGTGGCCGGCCCGGTTTGCCGGGGGGCGATCCACCACGGAGCTGATCAGCAATATGGACGTGACGGCGACGATGCTGGCCGCCGCCGGTGTGACCGTGCCGGCTGCGATGGCCAGCCGCTCCCTCTTACCGCTCTGCCATGGCGATGCGGCGGTCAAGTGGCCAGACGAATTGGTGTGCGAGCACGCGGGGCACGGGGAGGATTTCCCGCAACGGATCGTCATGCATGGGCCGTATAAGTATGTAGCGGCGCTTTTCGACGGGCATGAGCTTTATGACTTGGAGAAGGATCCGTTTGAGCTGAAGAATCTTGTGGGCGATCCCGCGTATCGGGATGTGGCGGCCGACTTGCGGCAGCGCATTATCCGGCACATTGAGCGGACCCGCGATCATGAGGGTGCCCGCCTGGCCTTCGCGTTGAAGAAGGGTTTCTGACGCTGGAGCCGCGCGAAAATGAGCGGCGCGTCATCAGCGGGGTCCCCGTTCACATTTAACTGCGCCAGCAAGGCTGACAAGCTCTTGTGCGCGCATTTCTTGTTGCCCCGCTGCGTCGGCTCTGGTCTAGTCCTCGCTCCTTGTAGGACAAGATGAAACAGACTACGGCATACAGGTTGGGCGTGAGCTATGCGGGCATGATGTGCCTGGCGATCGGTCTTAACCTGCTG
The DNA here is from genome assembly GCA_037142335.1 of Verrucomicrobiota bacterium. GTDB lineage: Bacteria > Verrucomicrobiota > Verrucomicrobiia > Palsa-1439 > Palsa-1439 > CAINDI01. Next base: position 4,673 of record JBAXAT010000035.1, read on the forward strand.
CCGGTATTCCTCACCACGCTCGGGGTTGACCTTGGCGGCGAAGCTGGGTTGACCAATGAGCAGCTGGGCCGGTTGGGCGGCATCATGTTCGCCGGCCTGGTCGTGGGTATTCTGGTGACCGGTCCGCTGGCGGACCGGGTTGGATTCAAACCGTTCACCATTCTTGGGAACGGGTTGGTTGCGCTGGGGTTGCTGCTGCTTGGATTGGCGCCGGGTTACGGGACGGCTTGCGCGGCGGTGTTTGTCCTCGGCTTGGGAGCGGGGATTCTCGATATGGTTCTCAGTCCCATTGTCTGTGCGCTGCAGCCTGAACACCGCACGGCGGCAATGAACTGGCTGCACTCCTTCTATTGCACGGGCGCGGTGCTAACCGTGCTGATCAGCTCCCTCGCGCTGCGGTTGGGCGTGAACTGGCGGATGCTCGCGCTCTGGTTGACGGCGGTGCCGACACTCGTGGCGCTGGCCTTTGTGCCGCTGTGCATGCCCGCGCTTGTGGCAGACGGCGCGGCGCGGACCCGGCTGCGCGATCTGCTGCGGAAACCCTATTTCCTGATTGGCCTGGGCGCCTTGTTCCTGGGTGGCGCCACGGAGGTCGGTCTGGCTCAGTGGCTGCCGGCCTATGCGGAGAAGAGCTTGGGCTATTCGAAGTGGCTCGCCGGGTTGGCGCTGCTATTCTTCTCGCTTGTGATGGCGATCGGACGGATCACCGCGGGGATGGTGGGGCGGCGCCTGAATCCGTTTTCGCTGCTGCTGGGATGCTGCGTGGGGTCGGTCTTTCTGTTCATCGTGGGGTGTTTTGCCCCCTGGCCGGTCGTCGCCCTAGCCGCCTGCATGGCGGTTGGAATCACGGGGAGCTGCCTTTGGCCAACCACGTTGGGCGTTGTGGCCGATCATTATCCGCACGGCGGGGCGTCCATGTTCGGCATGCTCTCCGCCTTTGGCAACTTCGGCTGTGTGTTCATGCCTTGGGTGGTCGGGGTGGTCGCCGATTGGAGCACCATGCGTTGGGGCCTCTCCACCGCGACCCTCTGTCCGCTGCTCATGGTCATCCTGGTGCTCAAACTCCGAAGGATGAGGCCGGACCATTGAGTTGAATGGGGCTGATCCAAGCTCTGATTACTCCCCGGCACAGCTATTCATTCGTGTGTCAAGAGCTTCAGTTACGCCAATACCAATTCTTTGGCCTCACACTCCAATGCAATAACTTCCGCCGCGCGGGGCGCTGGATGTCGGTCGGCTAAACTGCGGCGACTCGGCGCACCCGCAATTTGAGCACCTGACCTTTCGCCGGCAATGACAGGAGGTTCGCTGGGAAGGCGCGGCCCTCATAGGTTTTCAGTGTCACGTTTTCCACCTCGAGACCGTCCGGTAAGATGATTTCTGTATTGGCGTTTTCGGAGCCAATCACAAAGCGCGCCGGCGGTGTGATTTCCAGATTCGCGTGAGTCGGTGCGTCGCTTGGTGTCCAACGCGCAATGCTGCCCCATTGATGTTGCTCCGCGCCCCAGTACGACGAACCAATCGGCTTGCGCCAGTCGGTGGGGAACCGGACTTCGCCGCCGGTGCTGTCGTCGAGCGTTGCGACCCGGTGGTGGCCGTCTTCGTGGACGATTTTTAGATCGGCGGGTTTGCCGGGGGAAATGATGGCGCCATAGCGGCCATTAGCCGGGCGAACGCCGTGGTTGACAACGAGGTATACCCACCGGCGTTCGTAGACTTTACTCCACGCGGTGATTTTGTCGGGATCCGCCGGTGCGCGCGCCGGCATGTTGAGTTCGTTGTGCGCACCTTTGCGGGTCTCGATGATGAGTTGGGCATCGGTGAGGAGGCGGATCGTGACATTGCGAATTTTCACCGTTGCACCGGCTTTGATTTCGCGGACCCCATCCTTTTCGTTGGCGAGCGGCTCGCCGTCAATCAGCGGGGCGTGGAACAATGTGGTGACCACCGGCTCGGCGGAGTCGCAGCGGACCATGCTGCCGAGCAAGACGAGCGCGTCCGGTGTGGCGAACAAACTTTTGTTGGCGCGCAGCGTCTCTTGACCGGCCGGCGCCAGCAGATATTGCAAGCCGAGCACGGCAATTTCGTCGCCGGCCAGGCCACTGCAAAATGTGCTTTGGCCATAGGCTTCGGGCGGCTGCTCAATGGCGTCGCACCGGGTCACACCCATCAGGCGCTTCCAGTTCATCGTTGGGATAGTGGAGTGATCGAACTCCCGGCCATCGGTCATGAACGCGATGGAAAATTCTGCGCCGGATGAACCTTTGATGTGCGCACCGAGCATGGAGTTCCAGGTTTTGTTCTTCGCAGCCGGCATCCGGGCGGCGGCAAACCAGTTGGGTTGCCGGAGGAGAGCGAACGAACTGTGCGGGTAATAGCGGAAGCCGGACAGAATATTGATGTCGCCTTGCACCGGTTGCGGAACGCTGGCCAACAATAGCGCCGGGAGGATATTGGCCTCGTTGCCTTGTTCGGTGGCGGTATGAGTCATGAGCTCGCCGTCGGGCCCCAGGCATTTCAGATAATCGGCCGTGGCCGCGGCAATAATGGCCTTGTCTTTGGCCGGTAAGTCCGTGAGCAATCCGAACAGCACTATTCCGAGAAAGCCGCGTCCATAAATCGCCCCGGGCGACGTGATGCCGCGGTCGGTGGAGTACGGCACCTGCCGGCCTCGCCACATGTTGCGGGCGAAAAATTCGCTGATCATGTTGATGTGCACCTCGCGGAGGCTATCCGGGAGTTGCCACAGCGTGCCTTGCGTCAGGTACAGCCATTCGGCCTGAGAAGCGAGACAGCCCGTTCCGTAGCCGGTATTCACGCCGTGGCCGTGGAAATGATAACTCCAGTCGGGCTGGACTCCCTCGCCGCCGGCGTTCGGGCTGATGGCGATGGGGACTTGTTTCATAACCGTCGTGATCCATTGCGGGTCGTTGAAGGCCAGTCCGCGCAAAAAGCCGGTATGCAAAATGTCGAGGTTGTTCGAACCGCTTGTGACTGGCGGACGGGTGATACCTTGCAGGCGGTCGAGCGAGAAGACTTTCGACGGCATCGCGCCGAGGTCTTCCACAATAAGTTGGCGGAGGTCGGACGGAATGCTGTCGCCACCGAGTATCAGTTGGTTGCAGAGCGAACTGGCGAAGCCGATATCCCACATGTACCAACTGCCATCGCGCGGTTTGTCCGGGCGGACATAGCGTTCGCCGAAGCGTAGGCCGACAATGGCGCGTTCGAGAACTTTTTCACTCCGGTAATGCCGCGAGAACGGACTACGCCACGCGACGAACAGGCGCCGGGTGTGGCCGAGGTAGTGGGTGAAAATCGTGAATTGGGCGTGGCTGATCGGTTTTCCGGTAATATTGCCGTGCTCCGGATTGCCGGGCTCCCAAGTTTGCTTGGCGATCAAGGCGTCCACCGTCTTGTCTAATTCAGCGATTGCTGAAGCGACGAACGGTTGGGCGGTGACCGGCGCGCCTTCCCCAGTCAGGAGATAGACGAGGCGTTGGCGGATGGTATCGAGGGAGGCTTGTTCATTAGGTTTCATAAGATGCTTCTTCAGGTGATGACGAGTGTAATTGGTGGTGGTTGGAATTTATAGAAACGGTGAGGCCACAGGACCATTAACAAACCCTGTCGCTCAATATAGAGTCCCCAAAACCGCCGCAGTCGGCGATTTGGTGCTGCCGTGTCATGTTCGTAATATATCGTATTCAACTTTACAGACTGCAAGCCTATTGTTAGCTTCCGCCAAGTCGTGAACGAGCATTCACAGGTAGCGAATATGCCAAATAACAAAGTCTTGACGGTGGCGAGCGTGCAAATGCACTGGGCCAAGTCGCTGGCGTTCAATCTGGAGCGGACGCTGCATTACATCAAGGCAGCGGCGGCGGACGGCAACCGGGTCGTGTTGTTCCCGGAAGCCAATCTGACTAGTTATTATTTTCCGTATCTGGTCGAACTTGACCAAACCGAAGTCCGGCGCGCTCTCGATCAGGTGTGCCTAGCGGCGGCCGGGAGCAAGATTTGGGTCATTGCCGGCACCATCCAAAAGACGACCGCCCGGTTTCTGAAC
>JBAXAT010000036.1:0-8726 GCA_037142335.1 Verrucomicrobiota bacterium
GCATTGGCGACATCATTTACAATGGCTGGGACGGCGTGAATCCCGGCGGCGTGAAACCCAGAACCTTGCCCGGCGGCACGGAAGGCCAAGTGCTGACGGTTGGCCGCATTGACGGCATGATCGCGCCCACATGGGTGGACAATACCGCCCTGCAACCGAACCCGACTGCCGACGGAACTTATCCCATCGCCAACGACGGCGTGACCAGCGGCCAGTTGACCGGCATCACCATCACGAACGGATTGATTACCGGAGTCACGGTAGTGCCGTGAGTTGAACAGGCTTCCAGCCTGTTTACCGGCGCGAATGTGCAAGCTGGCAGTCTGCGCAACGAAGTTGACAGGCAAGATGCCTGTCCAACAACCGGCAGCACGATTACGAATGGATTGATTACCGGAGCCGCTATTTATGCCGCAGCAGGAGGACGGGGACTTGGACGGTGTGGCGGACACGATGGACTGTGGTGCCGAAGAATAGATCAGCCAGAAAGCGGTGGCCGTGCGTGCTCATCGCCACGAGGTCGCAGCCTTGGTCTTCCACCCACTTGATGATTTCCTTGGCCGGCTCGCCATAGGCCAACTCGGCGTCGGCGGTAATGCCGGCGGTTTGAAACTCGGCGCGGACGACTTCCAGATAGGCTTTGTCATCGGTGACTTCGGGGCTGACGGCATCGGCGCCATACCGGCGCGCCGCCCAGCCATCGGCCACGTGCAACAAGACCACCCGGCTGTGCATCAGCTTGGCCAGTTCTTTGACATGTTCGATGATGGCCCGGTCGGCAGGCGTGGCATCGAGCGTGACGAGAATTTTGTTATACATGGCATCCTTTTCTTAATTACCGGTCAGCACGGCCCACGCTTGTTTCAAGGCGTCCGGTAAGCCGTAAATGTCCAAGGCGATGATCAACACGACGCTGGTCCAGCCGGCGACCATCAGCCACCAGCCATTGCGCCAGCGCCCCATCCGTTTCCGGGAACTCGTGAATTGCAGTAGTGGCAACAGGGCGAAGGGGAGTTGCAAGGCCAGCACAACCTGACTCAGGTTGATCAAATCCGTGATGCTCCGGTCACCACGGATGCCAATGATGATAATTGCCGGTAAGACCGCCAGCAATCGCGTGACCACCCGTCGCACCCACGATGGAATGCGCCAGCGCATGAAACCTTCCATCACCACCTGCCCGGCGAGCGTGCCGGTAATCGTGCTGCTTTGGCCGCTGGCCAGCAGCGCTACGGCAAACAACGTGCTGGCCAGTGCCGTGCCGAGCAACGGCGCGAGCGTCAGGTGCGCAATCTGAATCCAATCGCTGCCAGTACTGAAATTGACAACCGCGCCGCCGGCCAATGTCACGCTGGTCTTACCGTAAAACACCATGGCGGCCAGCACCACGATGGCGGCGTTCACAAAAAACGCAATCGTCAGCGACGTGACTGTGTCAATCGTGTTGAACTTAATCGCATCGCGCACGGAGGCTTCATCCTTTTGAAATTTCCGGGACTGCACGAGGGCCGAGTGCAGGTAGAGGTTGTGCGGCATGATCGTGGCGCCGATAATGCCAATGGCCAGCACCAGCATGCCGGGGTGTTGCAAGTGTGGGTGCGTCAGGGCGCGCCCCATTTCCAGAAAGCTCGGCTGCGTTTGCGGCAGGACAAAAATCTCGATGCCGTAACAAACTGTGATTGTGGCCATGAATACGCCAATGATCGCTTCGATCTTGCGCATGCCCAATCCTTCGAGCGTCAATAGCAGCAGGACATCGAACGCCGTGATGACCACCGCCCAGAAGATGGGAATGTGAAACAGTAGATTCAGCGCGACCGCACTGCCAAGCGCCTCGGCCAAATCGGTCGAACCGATGGCGAACTCGCAGAGCAGCCAATTCGGCCAGCGGGTCCATTTTGGATACCAATCCCGGCACGCTTGCGCCAAGTCCTTGCCGGTAGCCACGCCGAGCCGGGCCGCGAGTACTTGCATGAACATCGCCATTACGCTGGCGAGCGCCACGACCCAGAGCAGGCCGTACTTGAAATGCGCCCCGGCGGCTAGGTCGGTGCTCCAGTTGCCGGGATCCATGTAGCCGATGCTCACCAATAAGGCCGGCCCGACGAACGCCCGCCACTTTCGCCAGAAGCCGGTCTGTTGGGGTGGCACCGGTACGGAGTTGTGCAACCCTTCCAGCGAGACCGGGTCGGTTGCCGGGGTGGGGTGGTTTTTTTGTCCGGGATCACGCATTGGCTTTCCCACTCTAAAACCCAACCGCGCCACCGTCAAACCGGTAACGCGACTATTTGCTTGTGGCGACTGCCGCTTGCTCGGCTTTGGCGTATTTCAGAATGAGCTTGTTGTAGACGGCCACGGCTTTGGCGTTCGGCTTGACCTCGCTGCCGGGTACCGGGTCGGTGAAGCCGGCAACGATGGCGCTCCACTTCGCGGGCTTACCGGTTTGTTTGAGGTAACCATGCGCCGCTCGCAACGCCGCGCCCAAGGCCGCGCTCTTGCTGATTTCAATTCGCGCAACCGGGCAATTCATCACATCGGCCAGGATTTGCAGGACCGGTCGGTTCACGGAACCGCCGCCGGTGGCGAGAATCCGACGCGGCTTGACTTTCATCCAGCCGAAATGCAGCCGAAAGGCCAGCATCTGCGCTTCAACGATTGCCCGGCAATTCGCTGCGGCATCGTGGTCGTCGAGTTTGATGCGGCGCAAGCCGGGCCGGCCGACGCGTGGAACGATTTCCGGGTCCAGCCACGGCAGCATCAGTGCGCCGCCATTGCCGGGCTTGGTGGTTTCGAGCAATTTATTAAAGCCATCCCAATCCAAGCTGTACATGTCGCGGATGCGTTCGCGGGCGAGGGAACCGTTTTTGAAACAGAGCAACGTCATGTAATCACCAGTCGGCGCGCCGAATACATGGCCGTTACCTAGGTCGTCGGTGTGACAGCGTTTTGTTGGCCCAAAAATCGTGTAACTGGTACCGAGGCTGACCGCGAGTGATCCTTCCTCCAGCAATCCGAGTCCGACGAGGCTGCACGGATTATCGCCCGACCAGACCAGCGCGAGTGCGGCTGGGTTGACGCCATACCGGCGGCAGAAATAGGGACTGATCTTGCCAACCACGTGCCACGACTCGGCCAATGCCGGTAACTTCTGGCGTAAATCCGGCGCCGTTGCCTTAAGCGCGGCGGCATGCCAAGCTTTCTTGCGAATATCCATTAGATTCATGCCGGCACCGTCACCGTGGTCAATTGGTGCGATTTTGCCAGCCAAGATCGACGCCATGAACGAACTAATCAGGGCAATCGAATCGGTGTGTGCGTAACCGGCTGGTTCGCGTTTTGCAAATTTCCGGATTTGTGGACCGGTAAACCGCTCAAAGGTGTCCGAGCCAGTCGCCTGCGCGGTTTTTTTAACACCGCCGAGCGCCCGGCGGATTTCTGAGCATTCAATCGCCGTGGACGAATCCATCCAAATCGGTGCGGTTGGCCGCGCGAAGCAGCCGGTGAGATTATCTTTCAGGGACCGGGCGGGGTTTAGGTTTTTTAATACCCCCGCCGCGCGCCGGTTGAGATAGACTGAACCATGTTGCTGGCCCGATCCAGTGATGGCCAATACCTCGCCAAGTGGCACCTGATCGGCTTTCATCTTGGTGAACAGCACATCCAGCGCCTCGACCCACATTAACGGGGGGCTGTGGGCTACGAGCGCATCGCCTTTGGGGAGTGTGCCGTTATGCGTCTTGTACTGCGGCAGCGTCTTATCAAAGTTCAAAGAGGCCTCGTACACAACACACCGCGTATCAATATCAATAATAACAGCCGACAGACTTTGCGTGCTGGAATCCAAACCTAGAAATAAACGCGACATAATATTCATGTATGCTAACAGGTCGCCGGTAAAAACAAACTCAAATTCCGTCCGGTGGAATGCATATTAGCTAGTTTTGGCATTTGACGGTTACGCATGTGGCGAGTATTCTCGCCGCACTTTTAAGGAATCAATTCATGTTTATTGCCCACGGAGAAAAATTACGGAAGAATGCGCGCTGGATCATGGCCGGGGTGTTGCTGTTGTTAATCCCGGGATTTATCGCGCTGTTCACTACCACTGGTCGGACTGACCGGCAGGGCGGCGATCTGCCAACCATTCATGGCAAACCTGTCAATGCCGTTGAGCTTGAGCGGACGATGGGTTTGGTCCAGGCGCAATACATCGTCCTGCAAGGCCGCGAACTCCGCAAGACCGGTGACGTATTGAATCAGATCAAACAGGAAGCCGTCATCCAATTGCTCATGAATCGCAAAGCGGCGGAACTCGGCCTGCGAGTGTCCGACGCCGAGTTAGCGCAACACGTCTGCCGCTTGCCAGTACTGCTGAACGAAGCCGGCCAGTTTGATCCGGAACGGTACCGGCGGCTGACGATTTACCTCAACAACAAAGGCATCAACGAAGCGGTCTTTGAGCAAGTCCTCCGCAGCCAATTGCTGCACGAAAAACTCCAGCAACTCGTCACCACCGTCGCTCAAGCCACGCCCACTGAAGTCCAGCAAGCCTACTTGCCGTTGCATGAAAAACTGACCATTGACCTGGTGCGCTTCGAGATGGCCAACAACCAGACGCCAATGATCACCTCCAACGAAGAAGTCCGCGCCTTCTACGAGCAAAGCAAGGAATCCTTTCGCACACCGGCCCGCGTTAAAATCCGGTATGCCACATTCCCGGTCGCCGACGCCCTGAAAACCATCAAACTCAGCGACGACGAAATTGCCGAATTCTACGACCGCAATCAGTTCAAATACACCGACACCAACAACGTTCCCAAGCCGCTGGCCACCGTGAAAGCGGAGTTGCAGGACGAACTGCTCAGGCTCCGTGCCGAACGCGCCGCCGGCGACCGCGCCACCGAATTGACCGTCAAGCTCGTCCGCCAAACCGAGACCACGAAACCGGATTTCAATAAGCTCTGTGACGGTTTCGGCGTGGTCGTGCAGGAAACCGGCTACCTCACTGCACACGACAAGCCGGCCGGCCTGAAAGTCAGTGCGGAGTTTATGCAAAAAGCCTTTAGCCTCACGCCGGACCAGCCGTACAGTGATCCGATTGCCGGCACGAATGCGTTCTATGTTTTAGAATTCGTTGACGGCCAGCCCAGCACCATCCCGGCGTTTGAGCAAGTCCAGGAACAAGCGGCCGAACAGGTGAAGAAACTCCGCCGGTACGCCAGTACGCTTGATCAAGCCCGCGCCACTGTCGAGCAATTGAAGAAACTCATGACCGGCGGCCAGACCTTTGCCGGAGCGTGTGCCGAATTGAAGCTCAAAATCGAAACGCCGCCACCATTCGCAGTCGCTGATGAAAAGCTCGACTTACCGTCGGCGGTTAACATTCAGCAATTGTCACTCGGCATGAAAGTCGGTGCCATCAGCGACGTAGTCCGCACATTGACCGGTGGCGTGGTTTTCAGCCTGCGCGCCAGGCAAGCCGCTGACCTTGCAGAGTTCGAAAAAAACAAGGAGCAGCTGACACGGCAAGTCTTGCAGCGCAACCGGCAAGCGCTGTTTAACGACTGGATTCAAACCTTGATCCGTGACGAGCAAGTGGATTTCAAAAACAAGCCGCAGCAACCCGAAGTCGACGAGCCGGTCACCGCGAACTAGCCGCCACGAGCGCTGTAAACAGTTGCCGGTATTGCGGCGCAACATCCACTAAGCGTTCCGGATGAAACTGGACGCCCCAGAAAAATCTGGCGGTCGCATGTTCCACTGCTTCGATGACACCATCTTCCGAGCGCGCCGTTACGCGCAAGCCGGGCGCGACGCGGTCAAGCACCTGATGATGCGACGTGTTTACCGGTGCGACCGGCACACCCAACGCCGCGCGAATCTTTGACGACGGTTCCCATTGCAGTTTGTGAATCAATCCATCGGACTCAGGATGACGGTGACCGGGAACATCCGGCAACAACGTCCCGCCGAGCGCGACGTTCATCACCTGAATACCCCGACAAATTCCCAAGACCGGCCGGTCAGCCCGTAGCGCCGCGCGTATGAGCCAGATTTCCATTGTATCACGGGCTTCGTCCGCACCTTGAATTGTTGCGCGCTGCTGGGCTGACATTCGGGGCGCATAAAACTTGTGGCTCACATCCGCGCCGCCGGTTAGCAGCAAACCGTCACAGTGTTGCCAGAGTTGACGGAGCAGGGACGGGTCGCGTGTGAGCGGCAGAATCACCGGTACGCCGCCGGCTTTGGCGATGGCGTCGGAATATGACACGCCGCAAAATGCGCCGCGCCGCGCGTGATTAGCCGGTAAGGTAATCACCTCCGGCGTAAGCGCAATGACCGGTCTTTGGGCGCGCGGCGTTTTCACCGCTGCCAGCCTTCAATTTTGAAAATCTTTTCCACCAACTTGCGCTCGGGCCCGCCGTCTTGCGGCACAAACCACAATTCAAACCGGGCGGGGTAATACACGCCCCAGTCGCCTTCGTAGACAGTAATCTCGGTGTTGTAGAAGAATTGTTCCTGCGGATCGTCCGACCAACCGGTGTATTCGAGCGAGCGTTCCGCAATCCGACCGGCTGAGAGCCGTGTGTTGCGCGTCGCCTCGAATACTTTCAGGTACACCCGACCGGCTGCGCCGGGGTTGATGTGGGCGTACACTTGATAGATGCCACCTTGCATGCCGTTGACGAGATGGATTTCCGATAAACCGTGTGAAATGGATTCAGTCGGCAATAATGCTTCGTCGAAACCGTATTCCCGCGCACGCGTCGAAGCAAGCACGGCGTCGAATTCGTTCTTCACTTGCGCAACTGCGCGTGGTGTGAATGGCCGGGCAAGCTGCTGCGATTGCTCGAAAACTTCCAGCGCGGCACCGGTCGATTCAAGGAGTAGGTAGGATTCACGGCCTTGGTCGCATTGTTTGTCATCAATGACGCGCAATGCCACAGGCGCATCTCCGACGCGAACACTCGTCGATTTCTTTCGCCACGGTTTGTCCATGACTGGACCGTCAATGCCGAGCAGGATACGGAACTGGAAACGGGCATCGCCATAGCGTTCGAAATCGAATGCACCGTAGTGTCCATTGAGACTGCACCGCCACATTCCATTCAGTGGAAATCGCCGGTAAGCATAAAGCTTGCCACGTTCCTCGGTCAGGCGCCAGCGGGCACTGCTGGCGAGGTGGCGCAATAGCAAAACCCGGTCAGGCCCGTGGAACTGCTCTAGACATTTCAGATCGGTCGTGACCAGCGCACTGGTCTGATTTAACTCAGTAAAAGAAGTGATCAACTGGTTGCCAAGCGCATCCACGGCTGGCGCATTGGTGGCCCATGTTTCCGGTAACGGGTTTTCCAACACCATCTCCGGCGGAATGACAATGTCTTTGCCAAAACCATCCTCGCTTGGTCCGAACATTGAGTGGATGGCGAAGATGCCAAGCACGACGAATGCGCCGACAGTGAGTACCGGGAATAACACCAAGTTGATTAAGCCTCCACGCCAATGCCGGCGTACGAGTTGAGTAATCCCGCTGGCCAGAATCCCAAGTAGTGATAATCCCAACAGCAGTGCCGCGAAGTTTGTCAGCGTGGAGAAGCTCGGCCATCGCAACGCAACAAGATGCGCTACCGCCGTACTCACCAAGCAACCACCGGTCACGATACCCGGCAGCCAAGCGCTCTGGAAGTACGCAGCCAACGATTTTCGAAGTAGCGCCGGCAACCTTAGCCTCGCGCCAGCAAGACTGGCACGGCTGCTTTACGGAGCACGTGCGACGTGGTGGAGCCGAGAATCCATTCCCGGATGCGCGTCCGTCCATACGCGCCCATTACGATCAAGTCCGCCGCAGTGGCTTCGGCTTGGTGCAGGATCGCATTTTCGGCATTGTCGTGAATCAGTTGGACTTGCGGTTTGAGGCCGCGCGCCAACGCCAGCTCGTGGGCGGTTTGCAGAGTCTGGGCAGCCGCGTCTTCCTCATCGCGTTGACAAGCGGTCACAAGCGTGACGCCCGCCGAGAGCGCGAGGGCAAGGTTCAGACCCACCTGCAATGCCTTGGTGGATTCAATGCTGCCGTCGTGGGCGATCAATATTTTCTCCGGAGCGCGGTATTTCTCCGGGATAACTAGACACGGTTTGATCGAGCCGCGCACCATGCGTTCAACGCTGGAGCCGAGCATCTCGGCGTGCCATTGCGCGTGTTCGCCGTGCTGGCCGAGGACGACGAGATCTGCGCGGCGTTCGCACTCGAGCAGCGTGTGCACCAGACTGCCGGTTTCGTGAACAATCTCGCAGGTGACGTTTTGTTCACGGCAAAGCTGTGCCACCGATTGAAGAATCTCGTTGGCATGGTCAGTTTGGATTTCTTTGACCCGGGCCAACATGGCTGGATAAGGTTGCGCCCCCACTGCACCGGCAATATCTGCAAGCAATGGACCTTCGAGGATCCGAATGTCGGTCACATGGATTGCGATAAGGCGCGACCGCAACCGGTTTGCCAACCACACGGCATACCGAGTTGCCACCTCTGCCGCTGGTGATCCGTCCGTGCCCACCATAATCGTTTTAAACATACAAGGCCTCCTTCTGGTTGACTCCGACGAAATATAAACCGGATTACCCGTCACGTCGAGCCAGCAAACCGATTGTCACATTAGGAATGGGTGGCGGGCGGTTGTGGTTTGGGGCCGAACGGCCACCACGATTTCTTCTTCGGCTTTGGAGTGACC
>JBAXAT010000037.1:0-8677 GCA_037142335.1 Verrucomicrobiota bacterium
ACAATTTCCCCAGCGTTATTCAACCGCATTTGATTGTCAACGATATCCCCGAACATCACGCGCGGCAGGCGGCAGACCGAAGCTGACATTGCTGACGCCGAGCACGGTCTTGCAGCGCGGCAGCTTTTCCTTGATGAGCCGGATGGCTTCGACGGTTTCACCGGCGCTGCCGAGGTAGTTTTCGTCGCCGGTACCGCACGGAAACGTGAGTGTGTCGAAAATTAAATCTTCTTCCGGGATGCCACGCTCGGTACAGTACCGGTGGGCACGGAGCGCGATGGCGAGTTTGCGTTCGCGCGTGATTGCCTGCGCCTGCTGCTTGTCCTCGTCGATCGAGCCGATGATCACCGCCGCGCCGTATTTCTTCACGAGCGGCAAGATGTGATTAAATTTCTCCTCGCCATCCTCGAAGTTGATCGAGTTGATGATCGCCTTGCCTTGGCAATAGGTCAGCGCCCGCTCGACGGATTGCGGGTTGGTCGAATCGATCATCAACGGCACTTTAACCTTGTGAATGACCTTCTCGTAGAACCGGTCGATATCGGCTAACTCATCGCGGTCAGTATTTTCGAGATTGATGTCGATGATGTGCGCGCCGTTTTTGACCTGTGCCCGGGCGATCTCGCTGGCTTCTTCGAATTTCTCCTCGGTGATCAGTCGCTTGAACGCGCGTGAGCCGACTTCGTTCGTCCGCTCACCGACAATGAGTGGCCGGTTATCGTCATTGGCTTCAACTAATTCGATACCGGAATAAAATGATTTACGTTGGCCGCGCTGCCGGCGCGGCGATTTGCCAGCGACCATTTCGGCGATTGCCTTGATGTGCGCCGGCGTCGTGCCACAGCAACCGCCAATGATGTTGACCCAGCCGTTTTTGACGAACCGTTCGAGCGCCGAGGCAAGCGAGGTTGGGGTTTCGCCATACTTGCCTTCCTCATCTGGCAGGCCGGCGTTCGGGTAGCACGACACACCTGTAGTGGCCATCTCATGAATCGTCCGAATGTGATCGGTCATGAACTCGGGACCGGTGGCGCAGTTCAGGCCGATAGCGAACAAGTCCACATGTTGCAATGATGCGACGAGTGCGTCGGCGGCCTGGCCGGCCAGCATTGTACCCATCGGTTCGATGGTGCCGGAGACGATGACCGGTATTTTCACACCAACTTGTTCAATGCCGATGAGTGCGGCTTTGACGTTGCGAGTGTCTTGGCAAGTCTCGACGAGCAGTAAGTCCGCGCCGCCTTCGATCAATGCTGCTGCTTGCGCGTGGAAATTATCAACCAACTGCTGGAACGTCACCCCGCCGGTAACGGTAATTGCTTTCGTAGTTGGCCCCATCGAACCGGCGATGAATCCGTTGAATTCAGCGGCGGCTTCGCACGCAAGTTTGGCGGCGGCGATATTGATTTCCCGGCATTTATCGGCAAGACCATATTCGGCGAGCACGAGTGGTGTGGCGCCAAAGGTATTTGTTTCGACGATGTTTGCACCGGCGGCGAAGTATTGCCGGTGGATGTCGCGGATGACATCGGGGCGTGTTAGGACAAGATTTTCGTTGCAACCTTCGAGCGCCGGGCCGCCGAAATCGGCGGCGGTGAGGTTGCGCTGCTGAATCATCGTGCCCATCGCGCCGTCGAGCACGAGGATCCGGTCATTCAAGGCGTCGCGAAGCTGGTTGGTTCTGGCGTTGCCCATAGTGCAGGTAAAGCGTAGAATAGCAGTGGATGAAGGCGAACACAAGTTGCGCTTAGGCAAGGAGGACGACATGAAGCTGACGAGTACGGCATTTGCGGCAAATCAACGAATTCCAACCAAGTATACCGGTGAAGGCGTGGATATATCGCCGGCATTGAAATGGACTGATGCACCGGCGGGTGTGAAAAGTTTTGCGTTGATCTGTGACGATCCCGATGCACTGAGCGTGGCCGGTAAGGTCTGGGATCATTGGTTGATATGGAATATTCCGGCCACGGTGACAGAGTTACCGGAGAACGTGGTAAAGACTGCGACGGTTGCGGCGCTAGGCGGCGCCCGGCAAGGTATGAACAGCTGGCCGTGGCTAGGCTATAACGGCCCGATGCCACCTCCGGGCCACGGTGTGCATCATTACCATTTCAAGCTCTATGCACTCGATGCCGTACTGAATCTACCGGCGAAGGCGACGAAGTCACAACTGGAAACTGCAATGAAGAACCATGTGCTGGCTCAGACGGAGTTAATTGGCATTTACGAACTGGAGTAATCAGTTGAGACTTGGCTGCACGTTCGGCATACTCGGGCCGGTAGCTTGAGTGAAACTCACACGAGAACGGAGTAGCAGCGTGCCCAAAATGGTATCCGCCAGCGGCAGGACGACGTTGAAGTTCTTGCCCATGTACCGGTGATGCAGAAGATGGTGGCCGTTAAGTCGGAAAAAAATCCCAGATCGCTCGATGTTGCGTTGGCGCGGAATGTGCATGCACCAATGGATGTATTCGTAGGTCGCGTAGTACAGCGCCATTGCGCTCAACGCGCCGATTACAATTGGCTTACCGATTAGCCAACCCACCAGCAACGCCAGCGGCGCATGAAGCGCGATTATAAATGGCCCGTTCCACCATGCCATCGGTACGGTACGCTTGTCGCTTTCCTGTTGGAGATGGTATGAGTCGTCGGCACGAAACGTTCGATGATGAACCACGGCATGCGCACGGAATGGATAGTCAAATTTTCCGACGGGCCGATGCATAACATACCGGTGCAGAGTCCATTCAAAAAAGCTGCTGTAAACTACCACGCCTAAAAACCCACAAATTTCGGCAGTAAGAAAAGACATTTTGCACAGTACGTCAAATCTTGCAGAACTCAACTAACAATTCTAAACTGAACTCAATCAATATGACGTCCAGTACCCACTCGCAATTGGTTGGCCCGCTGTTAAAAGCGGTCTCGCGGTCATTTTACCTTACACTCAGGGTGCTACCGGCTCCGATTCGATCACAAATCTCGCTGGCATATTTACTAGCGCGAGCGACGGACACGATTGCCGATACCAATGCCGTGCCGCGTGCCAAACGCATCGCGCTTCTCAGGGAGCTACAAAGTCTAACACGCATACCGGCCCTCGGCGCACTGGCGGAAAATCAGGCGTTACCGGCAGAACGAGTGCTGCTAGAAAGATTAGATGAATGTCTCGCCCTGCTTGATACGTTCAGTGCAATAGACCGGCGGTTAATCCAGCAGTTACTGAGCACAATCATTACCGGCCAGATTTTTGATCTCGAAACTTTTCCCGGTAATCTCGTAGCAATCGCGGATGACTCAGCACTCGACAGGTACACCTATCTGGTTGCCGGCTGCGTCGGCGAGTTTTGGACGGAAATGTGTCAGGCACACTTGGCGGGATTGGGGCAATTGAGTGTCGCCGAAGGAATCCGGTTCGGCAAAGGACTGCAGCTCGTCAACATTTTGCGCGACATGCCGCGAGATTATGCGATTGGCCGGTGTTACTTACCGGTACGGAATCCGCTGGATCAATCCGAAGTCTTACCGGTTTATGCGAAGTGGCTCGACGTGGCGACCGCGCATTTAGACGCCGGCTGGCAATACACGCTGACGATCCCGGCAAATCAGAAACGATTGCGATTGGCGTGTATTTGGCCCTTGTGGATTGGCTTGAAGACTATCGGGCGACTCAGACGAGCGAATCCGTGGGCTGCGACACAACGCGTGAAAGTGTCGCGGGTAGAAGTATACGGTATAATGGCGCAATCAATCTTGCGCGCTGGTAATACTTCAGCCTTAGATAAGGTTTACCGGCAGCTTAGAACGTCTGCGTCACATTAATCGAGCCGTAGGCGTCGTACTTGGTCTGCGTTTTGAATTCTTTGCTGATGTAGGTGTAGGTGTAGCTGATTTGCGTGTTACCAAAGACCGTCACTAATCCGCCGTGCGCTTCCAGAACTGCCGGCTCTTTGGAGACACTACGACTGCTTTGAAAAGCGTTGCCGTCAAGAAATTCGTTGTAGCCGACAAACCGACCGTCCACACCGGTGAATATATACCAACCGTGTTTTGGCTCAGGTGACTTAGCAAATTCGTCCGGAATGTTGTGTCCGATGCGGAATTCAGTACCGAGGCGTAGCGAAGTTTGGATGTTGCCGAGATTGAAGCCGGCGTGCGGTAGAAATTGAACTTGGAGAAATTTCGCAGTTCCAGTGTCCCAGATTTTCAACTGGCGGTCAGCACTAATGAGAAGACCGGGTTCGTTTTTGATTTGGTAATCCCACCCACTGGGAATCTCGACGTTGATGACTTGATGCCACCAGACCTGCGCATCGTGTGTGAATGCCGCCGGTCCGACTGTACCAAGATCAACTTCAAAATGATCACGTACCGGAATACCGCCGGCGATGGTGCCACGTGAATCACGAATGAATCCCAGAAATAACCAGCCGCCATATGGTCGGTCAGTCAGGTCCGGTGGATTATTGGTTAGGTTTACCGGTGTGTAGATATCCTGACCAATTCGCATTCCGTAGGTGTGGATTGGGCTAGTGACACCAAAATCCGGCAGCCGAGTCAATGGCTTAGTTGGCCACGGTGCTTCTTCACTAGGCCAGAGCAAGCCGATATGCAGGCCTTGCGTATAATGCTTATCAGTTCTTGGAATGGCAAAGAAATCATTTTCTTCCGTGAAGCTAAACACAAACCCGTGGTTGTAGTTAGTTTCGTCGGCCAATCCCACATCCGCTGCGCCGAGTGCCAACCAGAGAACCGCTAGCAATTTCCGAAACTGCAGCGTGCGGTTCATTTTTTCTTTTCATCCTTGAAAAGTTTGTATTCGACGGCGTCCACAAGCGCCTCCCAGCTTGCTTCGATGATGTTATCATCCACTCCGACTGTGCCCCACGTATCAGTGCCATCGGTACTTTCGATGATAACGCGTGTCTTGGCGGCGGTGCCGGTGCCGCTGTCAAGAATGCGGACCTTGTAATCCACTAAGCGAACTTGCGAGATGACAGGATAAAAATTGCTTAATGCCTCACGAAAAGCTTTGTCGAGCGCATTGACCGGTCCATCACCTTCAGCTACCGTATGAACCACCTTACCGGCGACTTCGAGTTTTACGCTGGCTTCAACGGTGCCGGCACCGGCGCCTTGCCGGTCCATGACAACTCGGTAGGCGAGGAGTTTGAAAAATGGCTTATGTTTTTTGAGTAACTTCTGCGCGAGAATATGAAAGCTCGCATCGGCGGCTTCGTATTCATAGCCGGCGTGCTCCATCTGCTTGAGCTGCTGCAAAATCTCACGCACCTCCGGCGTGTCCTTACCGAGATCAATGCCCAGCTCATGCGCCTTCATCAAAATATTACTGCGACCGCTGAGGTCGCTGACGAGCACACGCCGGCGATTGCCGACTAGCTCGGGCGTGATGTGCTCGTAGCTGTGCGCCACTTTTTCCACTGCGTTGACGTGAATGCCGCCTTTGTGAGCGAATGCCGTTGCCCCGATAAATGGTTGACGGATATCTGGACGGACATTCGCCAGATCATCAACAAAGGTTGATAGCTCGCGGAGGTGGCGGAGGTTTTCCTTTGGAATGCAAGCGTAACCCATTTTCAAAGCGAGACACGGCACCACCGAAGTCAGGTTACAGTTGCCGGTGCGCTCACCGTAACCATTCATCGTTCCCTGCACCTGCACGGCGCCGGCCTCAACTGCCGCGAGCGCGTTCGCTACGCCGACACCGCTGTCGTTGTGCGTATGAATTCCGACCCGGCACTTCAAAACCTTACGAACCTCGCCGGTAATCCGGAAGACTTCCGTCGGCATTGTGCCGCCGTTAGTATCGCAAAGCACAACGATATCCGCGCCAGCATCTTGCGCCGCCGTTAAAGTCGCCAACGCATACTTGGCATTATCTTTGTAGCCATCAAAAAAATGTTCCGCATCGTAAACCACTTCCTTGCCGGCTTGTTTGAAATAACGAACCGAGTCAGAAATCATCGCCAGATTTTCTTCAAGCGTCGTCCGCAATACTTCCGTCACGTGCAGCGCCCAGGTCTTGCCGAACATCGTCACCACCGGCGTGCCGGCTTTCTCCAGCATCTGAATTTGTAAATCCGCCGCGCAAGTTGTCTTCGCCCGGCGCGTGCTGCCGAATGCTGCGATTTTGGCGTGCTTAAACTTCCGTTTGCCGGCCAGCTCAAAAAATTCCATATCCTTCGGATTCGACCCCGGCCAACCACCTTCGATGTAATGCACGCCGAACGCGTCGAGCCGGTCGGCGATGCGGATTTTGTCCGCACTCGAAAACGAAATTCCTTCGCCTTGCGTTCCATCGCGCAGCGTGGTGTCGTAAATTGTGACAATCTTAGCCATTCGAGCGCAGAAACTACGACCAAATCCGCCCAGCGTCAACAGCGCTTTCGCAACTTTGAACAACCACCGGTGTTGGCTTAATCTAAGCCAATATGAAAACCAAATCTTTCTTCGCCATGTGTCTCATCGTTATCGCGGCGGTTTCACTTGCCAGCGCCGAAACTGTATCCGTCGCCGATGTAAAGATGCTGGCCAAATCCGGCGTGAGCGATACGGTCATTCTGAGCCACATCCGAAACGCCCGTGCTAGTTTTCAACTCAACACCGCCGAAATCATCAAATTGAAAGATGCCGGCGTCAGCCAATCTGTAATTGATTACATGATTAACCCCGCGCCGACCGTCACACCGGTCCAGGTTCAAGAAATTTCAGTTACCACCACGCCGGCACCAATCGTCGAGGTAATTCCGTCTGCGCCAGCTCCGGACCACATCTGGGCAGACGGCTATTGGACCTGGCGCCACACCCGTTACGGCTATAACCATTGCGAGTGGGTTCCCGGCGTCTGGATGCGCCAACCGCATCATGATGCCATCTGGATTGGTAGCCGGTGGGAACCACATCGAGGTTTGAATATCTGGGTAGATGGACACTGGCGATAATTTGCGCCAAGTTGCTGGTGTTGTTAAACTCGACAACAGAGTGGTGACAGAGTAGTTTTTGGCAAAACTCCTTTGAGGGTATAACTATGGAAACACCTAATTCTCCCTTTAATCCTCATAATCCAGCGGCTGAAAGCTGGTGGCGGATTCTTGCACAAATCAGCATTCTCGTCCTAGTACCGATTGGCCTCATTGTTTTGACAATGGCCGTGAAGTTTCAAGGTTTGCAATCACCGGCAGCTTGGGAGTCGGCGCAATTAGCGCGGAATCTCGCCGCTGGCAACGGGTTTGTGACTAGCGCAATGCGGCCAGCGGCGTTATCGGCGCAAGCGACTCTGAATAATTCGCCGGATCTTTGGAGCGCACCGGGTCAAGCGGTTTTGCAAGCGCTGGCGTTCTATTTAACTACTCCATCAGACCGGGTGGCGGCATTTACCGGGTTAATAATCTGGCTCGTTTCGGTTTGGCTGACGTTTATTGTGGCCCGGCGGTGGTTCGGCGGACGCGCGGCGGCATTGGCGGTAATTTTTTACGCCTCCAACCCAGTCATCATCAAACTGGCCATGACCGGCCTGCCGTATGCACTGGCAACGGTATTTATTTTGTTAGCGTGCTGGCTGGCGGTGCCGCGGTTGGCGACAAATGCCGGCACAACTCCGCAGCCGGTGGCGTGGTGGCATTTGTTTCTGGCCGGCGTCTGTTGTGCGCTGGCGATGCTTACATATTGGGCGCTGGGAATTATCATCTTGGCGTTTGCGTGGTACGTTGCGGCGACTGCGACGCAATCTAGGTTGCGCTCCATCTTGTATCTGGCCGGCGGCTTTGGGTTGCTGGTAGGCGCGTGGCTTGTGCGCAACTGGATTGCCTCGCAGGGCGTAACTTGGGGCTTGGCCGGGTATTCGCTGCTGGCGAACACACGCAGTTTCCCCGGTGAGTCCATCTGGCGCACGCTCAATCCGCCGGAGGCAGCTAGCTTCTTAGTCAAACATCCGCTCGAATTCTTTTCCAAGTTACCAAATGGAATCTATCAATTCATCCACGCCGCGCCGGTCACATTGCATATTGTTGTTGGAGTTTTTTTTATGGCGGCGTTGCCGGCAGCGATGCGCCACACCTACCGGCGCGGTTTGGCCATGCTGCTGTTGGCGGGTTGTGTATTGAGCGCCGCGGTTTCCTGTTTACTCAAGCCTGACGGTCAATTGCTCGCGGTGTGGACGCCGTTGGTGGCAATGCTTGCGGCGGCACGTCTGACAGACTGGATTACCCAACGGGTCGGTCCGTTATCATTACGGTGGCTGAGATTAAAACCGGAATCATTGCCGGTGCAGGTTAAAGACCGTAAATCCAATAACCACTTGGAACGGTTGTTCCAATCACGCAAACTAAGTCAAGCTCTCGCCTATCTGCTAATAACCGGTGTGGTGTGCTTGCCAATGGCGTCTTTTTTCCTGTTAACTCGCAACGAGCCGAACCCGAACCGGCAGAATATGTTTGAGGTTTTCAAGACGCGTGTGCCGACTAATGCCGTGGTGCTGACTGATCAACCCGCCATGGTCACATGGTACACTGAACGACAAACCATTTGGCTCCCGCAACAAGAATCTAGTTTGGACCGGATCGAAACATTGGCAGGAACATCAGTGGTGTATTATGTCACAATGGCCAGCACGACTACCATGCAGCCGGATGCGGGCGCATGGTGGCCATGGGTG